>NZ_JBJDRL010000002.1:0-234888 GCF_044987475.1 Microbacterium sp. ZW CA_36 | reverse complement strand
AGTGCAGCGGCCGTGGATCCTGGTGCCCCTGCGGCGGGATGGACCGGCTCGCGGGTCCCTGGCGCCGGGGCTCCCGCCGCAGGGGCACCAGGATCCACGGCCGCTGCACTCGGTGCGACGGGCGCGGCATCCGTTCCGCCCGGCGCGGCGCCCGCGGTGTACGCCTCCCCGCGGGGCGCGCCGACGACTCCCCCGCTGCTGCGGGTGACGGGGATGTAGGCGCCGGAGCTGGGGGCCACCGCCGAGGTCGCGAGCGACGGCAGCTCGCTGCGCTCGTCGGCGAGATCCGTCGCCGCCGTCTTGCGGGCGATCCGCATGCGCTTCGCGTCGTAGGGGTTGAGGCCGTTCCGCGCGTCCACGAACCAGGTGGCGCCCGCCATGTCGGCCCATCCGCGCCCTCGACGCTCCGGGTCGAAGAGCGGGGAGCAGGCGATCACGAGGACGGGTCCGACGAGGGGGACGAGGAAGCTGGCTCCGAGCACCAGGTACCGCACGACCGCGCCACGCCAGAATCCGGGCCGCTCCAGCGTGCGCACGTTGACCGAGCGGATGCCGGTCGCGGCCTTGCCCACCGTGGTGCCCTTGCGGCCGTGGAGGATCAGCTGCAGGACGACGAACGCGGTCGTCAAGGCCGATGACGCGGCCGCGCACGCGATCACGAGGCCGAGGTTGCCGGCGTCCGTGAGCGCTGCGGCCGGGTCGGCGGACGCGGCGGCGTTGAGGAGCACCGGAAGCGAGACGAGCAGCAGCGGCAGCTGGAGCACCACGAGGATGCCCAGCTCGATCGATGTCGCCAGCACGCGCCGCCCGAAGGGCGCCATGCGCAGCCCGAGGGACGCGGCGTACTCCGGCCTCGGCCGACCGCGTCCATCGAGGCCCTCGACGGCGTGTGTCGAGTCGTCGATCTCCCAAATCACCGGATCCTCCTGGCGAACGCTCCGCATCGACCCTATCCGGCGGACGGCGCTGCTCCCGCCCGGAGCGGGGACATGGGGAAATGGACCCATGCCCACACGGGCGGCGGCGACGACCCGGCCCGAGCGACGGTCGTCTCAGTGGAAGAAGTGGCGCTCTCCCGTGAAGAACATGGTGACGTTCGCCGCCTGGGCGGCGGCGATCACCTCGTCGTCGCGCACCGAGCCGCCGGGCTGGATGATCGCCGAGATGCCGGCGTCGAGCAGGATCTGCGGTCCGTCGGCGAACGGGAAGAACGCGTCGGATGCCGCGACCGAGCCCGCGGCGCGGTCGCCGGCGCGCTCGACGGCGAGTCGGCAGGAGTCGACGCGGTTGACCTGGCCCATGCCGATGCCCACCGTCGCGGAGCCCTTGGCGAGCACGATCGCGTTGGACTTCACGGCCCGGCAGGCCTTCCACGCGAAGATGAGGTTCGTCATGTCCTCGTCGGCCGGGCGCTCTCCCGACACGAGCTGCCAGTCCTTCGCGACCGACTCGATGTCGTCGGGGAACCGGTCGGCGTCCTGCAGCAGCAGCCCGCCCGAGACGAGGCGCACGTCCATGCGCTCCTGCTGCCAGTCCTGCGGCAGCTGCAGCAGTCGCAGGTTCTTCTTCGCCTTGAAGACCTCGAGCGCCTCGGGCTCGAACGAGGGCGCCACGATGACCTCGGTGAAGATGTCCTTGAGGTTCTCGGCCATCTTGAGCGTCACCGTGCCGTTGGCGGCGATCACGCCGCCGTAGGCCGAGACGGGGTCGCACTCGTGGGCGCGCAGGTGCGCGCTTGCGATCGGGTCGAGTGCGTTGGGCGCCGCGACGGCGATGCCGCAGGGGTTCGCGTGCTTGATGATCGCGACCGCCGGCTTGACCATGTCGAACGCGGCCCGGAGCGCCGCATCCGCGTCGACGTAGTTGTTGTACGACATCTCCTTGCCCTGCAGCTGGGTCGCCTGGGCGATGCCGTGGCCGCCGTTGCGCGTGTAGATCGCCGCGCGCTGGTGCGAGTTCTCGCCGTAGCGGAGCGTCGCGAGGCGCTCGGCCTTGATCGTGAGGTGCGCGGGCAGGTCCTCCTCGGTGAGCGTCCCCTCCGAGAACCAGGTGGCGACCGCGCGGTCGTACTCGGCGGTGTGGGCGAACGCGCGGGCGGCGAGCTCTCGACGCTGCGCGAGGCTCGTGCCCCCGGCACGGACCGCCTCGATGACGGCCGGGTAAGACGATGGCGAGACGACGATCGCGACGTTGGCGTAGTTCTTCGCCGACGCACGCACCATGGCGGGGCCGCCGATGTCGATCTGCTCGACGACGTCGTCGCCCTGGGCGCCCGAGCGCACGGTCTCGACGAACGGGTAGAGGTTCACCACGACCAGCTCGAACGGCGCGATGTCGAGCTCGTCGAGCTGGCGCTCGTGGTCCTCGAGGCGCAGGTCGGCGAGGAGGCCGGCGTGCACGC
The DNA here is from genome assembly GCF_044987475.1 of Microbacterium sp. ZW CA_36. Taxonomy (NCBI): domain Bacteria; kingdom Bacillati; phylum Actinomycetota; class Actinomycetes; order Micrococcales; family Microbacteriaceae; genus Microbacterium; species Microbacterium sp. ZW CA_36. Next base: position 232,487 of record NZ_JBJDRL010000002.1, on the reverse strand, counting down.
TCGGGTGCAGCGTCTTGACGCGGCCGTCGAGCGACTCGGGGAACCCGGTGACGCTCGACACGTCGGTCACGGTGTGACCGGCCTCACGCAGCAGGGTGGCGGAGCCGCCCGTCGAAACGATCTCGACGCCCGCCGCGGCGAGCGCCTCGCCCAGGGCGAGCAGATCGGTCTTGTCGCTCACCGACACGAGCGCCCGGCGGACCGGGACGACGTCGCGGGTGCGATACAGGGCGGGGTCGTGGCTCGGTCCGGCCATGGCGGATCTCCTCGGTGGGGATAGGGGTCAGAGCTGGGCGCTCGCGGACACCGCCGCGAGGTCGAGGTCGCCGGTGGCGACGCGGCGCACCACGTCGATCAGCAGGCGGCGTTCGACGGGCTTGATGCGCTCGTGCAGGGCGTGCTCGTCGTCGCCGGGGAGCACGGGAACCCGCTCCTGCGCGAGGATCGGCCCCGAGTCGACCCCGTTGTCGACGATGATCACGCTCGCCCCCGTCTGCGCGACGTCCGCGGCGAGCGCATCGCGCACGCCGTGCGCACCGGGGAACTCCGGCAGGTACGCCGGGTGGGTGTTGATGATGCGCGGCGACCACGCGTCGACGAGATCGGCGGGGAGGAGCCGCATGAGACCGCTCAGCACGACGAGGTCGGGCCGCCAGACAGCGAGCTGGGCACCGAGCTCGGCGCCCCACTCCTCACGGCTGGCGAACTGCGCGAAGGGGACCATGAAGGTCGGGATGCCGTACTCCTCGGCGTGCGCGAACCCTTCGGCTTCGCGATCGGCGCCGACCACGACCACGCGAGCGGGGAACTCGGGCTCGGCCGCCGCGTCGAGCAGAGCGCGCAGGTTCGACCCTGTGCCCGAGATGAGGACGGCGACCGTGAGCACCCGATCAGCTTACTCGGAACCGTTCCTGTCGCCGGGCGGCGTCGACCGGGGCAGGTCGATGGGCTCGGTCGTCGCCTCCGGCGTGGAGACGGCGCCCGACTCGCGGCGGGGCGAGAGGAGCAGGATCGCCGCACCCAGCAGCACCTCGAGCCCGACGGCGAGGGCGACGGGACCGGGTTCGGGGCCGAGCTGCGCGAGCCGTCCGGGTCCGAGCGAACCCGAGGCGACGAAGGCGAGGATCGCGGCCGCGCCTCCGGAGACGATCGCGATGCCTGCGGTGACCACCAGGCGGGCGCCGATCGGATCCTCGGCCGCGACGGCCACCGGTTCCTCGCCCACGTGGAGGAGCCTCGAGCGGGCGATCCACCCGGCGAGCGCGCCGACCGCGATCGGCAGGAGCGCGAGCAGCAGCAGCCATGACGTGGTGGATTCCGGCACGGCGCCGAGCACGGGCAGTCCCGGGACGACGCCGACCTGCGTGCCCGCAGGAGACACGGCGGTGCCCTCGCCCACCGTGAACCCGGGTCCGGCGACGAAGCTGAGACCCCACACGGCGAGCGTCGGGACGTAGGCGAGCTGCGCGATGGTGAGCACCGCCGCGCCGAGCGCGTCGACGTCGCCGGCCTGGAAGAGCACCACGATCTGCCCGGCACGCGCGAACAGCGCCACAGCGGCGACCGCGGCGCCCACGCCGACGAGACCCACCACGACCACGGCGGAGCCCCGCGCGACCAACGCCGGCACGTCGCCCCATCCGTGGGGCAGCTCTTGCGCGCGATCGCGCAGCCGCGCGACCGCGCCGGAACCCGCCTCCGACCACTCGGTGACGATCGCCGCGACGAGCGCAGGGAGCGCGAACACGAGCGTCGGGATGAGGATCGCCTGCCACGTCTCGACCTGCGCGACGTCGTTCGCGCCGGTGAGCGCGGCGCCCGTCGCCAGCGCGGCGAACACGACCGTCGAGGTCAGGACACCGGAGAGCCACGCGTCCGCATGCGAGGCGCGCGCCCCCGAGCGGGCGGCGAAGATCGCCGTGAACGAGGCGAACGCCAGCGGCGCGAGGGACAGGACGAAGGATGCCGCGTCCGTGTCGATGCCCGTGGCCGCCAGGTACTCGGGCGGCAGGGCGATGTGCAGGGGCACGAGGTTGCCGAACTGCCATACCGAGACGGCGGACGGCCACAGCACTCCCCAGTCCGCGCCGCCGCCGAACCCGAAGACCCAGAGGAGGGTGAGCGGAGCGAGGGTCGCGGCAAGGCCGACGGCGACCGCGATGGCGGCGTCGACGGTGGCAAGGAGGGCGACGATGAGGCGATGCATGCGCCATCGACCCTACTTCGAGGGGCGCGGGCGTCCCGGTCGCGTCCGCGCCGTGGTGCGGCATCCGTCCAGCGAATCCTCAGGTTCACGGGCGAACGACTAGCCTTTCAGGTCGGAGGTCCACCATGAGCACAGCCCCATCCGCGGCATCGAACACCCCCGCAGCACCCGACGACGTCGAGACTGCCGAGCCGAAGAACGGCTTCGACAGGTTCTTCGAGATCACCCGTCGCGGCTCGACGATCGGCACCGAGGTCCGCGGCGGCGTGGTGACCTTCGTGACGATGGCGTACATCGTCATCCTGAACCCGATCATCCTGTCCAGTGGCACGGATGTCTCGGGCGACACCCTCGGCTTCGCCCAGGTCGCGGCCACCACCGCCCTCACCGCGGGTGTGATGACCGTGCTGTTCGGCCTGGTGACCCGCCTGCCGTTCGCGTTCGCGGCGGGCCTGGGCATCAACTCGTTCCTCGCCGTGTCGGTCGTGGGGCAGGTCACCTGGCCGGAGGCGATGGGCCTCGTCGTCATCAACGGACTGATCATCGTGCTGCTCGCCGCCACGGGCCTCAGGCGCATGATCTTCGACGCCGTCCCGATCCAGCTGAAGCTCGCCATCACGGTCGGCATCGGCCTCTTCATCGCGTTCATCGGCTTCGTCGACGCCGGCTTCGTCACCTCGACCGGCGCCTCCTCTCCCCCGGTCGGCCTCGGCGTGAACGGCTCCGTCGCGACCGTCCCGACGCTGATCTTCGTCTTCACCCTGCTGCTCACCGGCATCCTGGTCGCCCGCAAGGTCAAGGGCGGCATCCTCATCGGCCTGGTCACCGGCACCGTGGTCGCGCTGATCGTCGAGGCGATCTGGAACATCGGCCCGAAGTTCGACGGCGACGAGGTCAACCCCGGCGGCTGGGGCCTCTCGGTGCCCGAGCTGCCGTCATCACTCGTGAGCGTGCCCGACCTGTCGCTGGTCGGCCAGGTCTCGTTCGGCTCGTTCGAGCGCATCGGCGTGCTCGCCGCGCTGATGCTCGTCTTCACGCTCGTGTTCACGAATTTCTTCGACGCGATGGGCACCATGACGGGCCTGTCGAAAGAGGCGGGCCTCGCGAACGAGAAGGGCGACTTCCCCCGCATCAAGTCGGCGCTCATCGTCGAGGGCGTCGGCGCGGTCGCGGGTGGATTCACGTCGAGCTCGTCGAACACGGTGTTCATCGAGTCCGGCGCGGGCATCGGCGAAGGCGCCCGCACCGGGTTCGCGAACGTCGTGACGGGCGCCCTGTTCCTCATCGCGATGTTCTTCACGCCGCTCGTCTCGATCGTCCCGACCGAGGTCGCCGCCTCCGCGCTGGTGATCGTCGGCGCGCTGATGATGTCGCAGATCCGCTTCATCGACTTCTCGGACTTCTCGATCCTGCTGCCGGTGTTCCTCGCGATCACCGTGATGCCGCTGACCTACTCGATCGCCAACGGCATCGGCGCGGGCTTCATCGCCTGGGTGGTGGTGCGCTCGCTGTCGGGCAAGGCGCGCGAGATCAGCCCGCTGCTGTGGATCGTCGCTGCCGGCTTCGTCCTCTACTTCGCCCGCGGACCGCTCGAGGCCGCGCTGGGCTGAGTTCCGCGGCTGCACCCGTACGGCGCAGGTGCGCAGGTCGCGGCGGGTGCTCTCGCCGGCCGAGGTGTGCCGAAAAGGCCGATGAACTTCCGGTTCACAGAGCCTCGATGAACTTCCCGTTCACACACCCCCGCACCACCGGCCCACTGAACTTCCAGTTCACACGCCCTCGTCAGGAGCCATTGAACTTCCAGTTCACACGCCCTCGTCAGGAGCCATTGAACTTCCGGTGAACACGCCCTCGTCAGGAGCCATTGAACTTCCGGTGAACACGCCCTCGTCAGGAGACGTGTGAACCGGAAGTTCAATGGGGTTTTCGAGACCATGTGCGCGGGAGGCGGCGCCCACAGGCCGACACCTGTAGCCGACACGGCACGGTGCACCCCTCGCTCAGCGCAGGGGGGTCCAGCCGGGCGGGAGCGGGCCATCCAAGGCCGCGCGCTCCGCGTCGACGGCCGCCGACCAGCCTTGCGCGGCATCCGTCGCATCGAAGCCTCCACGGGTCACGCGCAACCCGACGTCGTCGTGATGCGTGCGCGGCGCGCCGCCGCGCCGGGTCGAGGCGCGCACGCTCCACGCGTCGTCGGCGAACCCGCCACCGCGGAACACGCGGTAGTCGGCATACCGGGCGGGATCGAGCAGATCCCAGCACCACTCCCAGACGTTGCCGAGCGTGTCGAACAGGCCGTTGAGATTCGGCAGCTTGCCGCCGACGTTCTGCGGGGCTGTCACGCCGTCGGCGCTCGTCCACGCGATCTCCGCCAGCGGCCCGTACTGCGGGCCGGTGGAACCGGCGCGGCACGCGTGCTCCCACTCGGCCTCGGTCGGCAGGCGGAACCCGTCGGCGTCCACATGCCAGGTGACGTCCTCGCCGTCGAACGTGTAGGCCGGATCCAGCCCTTCCCACTCCGATGCCGCGTTGCAGAACCGGATCGCGCGCAGCCAGCTCACGTCGGTCGCGGGGCGTCGCGGATGCCCGCCCGGCTCGCCCAGTAGCTCGGTGAGCTGCTCCTGCGTGACCGCGTAGACGCCGATCTCGAACGACTCCAGGTCGACGCTCCAGCGCGCCTTCCGGCGGGCGTCGTGGAGGGTCACCGTGCCGCCCGCGATGCGGGCGAGCTCGATGTCGGTCACCCGTCGTGGGGCTCGAGGACGAAGATCGCGATCTGGCGGTCAGTCTTCGTCTGGTAGTTGTCGTAATCGGGCCACACCGCGGTCGCCCGCGCCCACCATTCGACGCGCTCGTCACCCGACAGCTCGCGCGCCGTGTAGTCGCGGCGCACGTCGCCGTCCTGCAGCTCGACGTGGGGCCGGCGCCGCATGTTCTCGGCCCACCTGGGCTCATCGGGCGCTCCGCCCTTCGACGCGACCACCGCGTAGCGGCCGTCGTGCTCGACGCGCATCAGCGCGGTCTTGCGCAGGGCCCCGCTCTTCGCACCGACCGTGGTCAGCACGATGATGGGCACACCCCGCAGCGTGTTCGCCTTCTCGCCGTTCGACGCCTCGTAGGCCTCGGCCTGCTTGCGGGCCCAGTCGGACGTGGACGGCTTGTACTCTCCGGTCAGCGGCATACGCACCAGCGTAAAGCCGCGGCGATGAGCTTCGGGTCGTACGGCCCTATGGTCGAGGTATGCCGAACATGAGAGTCGAACTCCTTCCCGGGCGCACCGTCGAGCAGCGCCGCCGCTTCGCCGAACTGGTGACCGACGCCGCTGTCGAGGCGCTCGGCGCCCGCCGGCAGGACGTGCGCATCATGTTCGAGGAGGTCGCCGCCGACTTCGTCGCGAACGGCGGCGTGCTCGCCAGCGAGGACGCCGACCGCGCCGGCCAGGTGTCGCGTTTCGGCGGCGCCTCCGCCGCCGACTGACGGAGACCACGAGAAACGGATGCCGCGACCGAGGTCGCGGCATCCGTTCTGGTGTGAAGGTCAGAGACCCTGGATGATCTCGCGCATCAGCGCGGCCGTCTCGGACGGCGTCTTGCCGACCTTGACGCCGGCGGCCTCGAGAGCCTCCTTCTTGGCCTGGGCCGTGCCCGCCGAGCCCGACACGATGGCGCCGGCGTGGCCCATGGTCTTGCCCTCGGGAGCGGTGAAGCCGGCGACGTAGCCGACGACAGGCTTGGTCACGTTGGCCTTGATGAAGTCGGCCGCGCGCTCTTCGGCGTCGCCGCCGATCTCGCCGATCATGACGATCGCCTTGGTCTCGGGGTCGGCCTCGAACGCGGCGAGCGCGTCGATGTGCGTGGTGCCGATGATCGGGTCGCCGCCGATGCCGATGGCCGTCGAGAAGCCGATCTCGCGCAGCTCGTACATCATCTGGTAGGTCAGGGTGCCCGACTTCGACACGAGGCCGATCGGCCCCTTGCCGGTGATGTTGGCGGGCGTGATGCCGACCAGCGACTCGCCGGGCGTGATGATGCCGGGGCAGTTCGGGCCGATGATGCGGGTCTTGTCGCCCTTCGACTGCGCGTAGGCCCACGCCTCGGCGGTGTCGCCGACAGGCACGCCCTCGGTGATCACGACGAGGAGGGGGATCTCGGCGTCGATGGCCTCGACCATGGCGCTCTTGGTGAAGGCCGGCGGCACGAACGCGATGGAGACGTCGGCGCCGGTGGCGGCGATGGCCTCCTCGACCGAAGCGAACACGGGCAGTTCGACGGGGTTGCCGTCGGCGTCGGCGTGCAGGACCGTGGTGCCGGCCTTGCGGGCGTTCACGCCGCCGACGACCTGGGTGCCGGCCTTGAGCATGAGTGCGGTGTGCTTGGTGCCCTCGCCGCCGGTGATGCCCTGGACGATGACCTTGGAGTCCTTGTCAAGGAAGATCGACATGTTTCTGGTTCCTTTATCTCAGTCTCAGGCGTTGGCGAGCTCGGCGGCCTTGTCGGCGCCCTCGTCCATCGTCTCGGCCAGGGTCACGAGCGGGTGGTTCGCGTCGCGCAGGATCGCGCGGCCCTCTTCCACCTTGTTGCCGTCCAGGCGCACGACCAGCGGCTTCGAGGCGCTGGATCCGAGCTCGGCCAGCGCGCCGACGATGCCCTTGGCGACCGCGTCGCACGCGGTGATGCCGCCGAAGACGTTGACGAACACGCTCTTGACCTGCGGGTCCCCGAGGATGACGTCCAGACCCGCGGCCATGACCTCGGCCGAGGCGCCGCCGCCGATGTCGAGGAAGTTGGCGGGCTTGACGCCGCCGTGGTTCTCACCGGCGTAGGCGACGACGTCGAGCGTCGACATCACGAGGCCCGCACCGTTGCCGATCACGCCCACCTCGCCGTCGAGCTTGACGTAGTTGAGGTCGTTGGCCTTCGCCTTCGCCTCGAGCGGGTCGGCCGCCGCCTTGTCCTCGAGCAGCGCGTGCCCGGCGTGACGGAAGTCGGCGTTCTCGTCGAGCGAGACCTTGCCGTCGAGGGCGATGACGTCGCCCTCTTCGGTGAGCACGAGCGGGTTGACCTCGACGAGGGTCGCGTCCTCGCCCTTGTAGACCTTGAAGAGCTTGACGAAGACGTCGCTCACCTTGTCGACGAGCTCGGGGGCGAAGCCCGCGGCTTCGGCGATCTCGACCGCCTTCTGCTTGTCGATGCCCTGCAGCGGGTCGACCGCGATGCGCGCGAGCGCCTCGGGACGCTCGACGGCGAGCTCCTCGATCTCCATGCCGCCCTCGACGCTGCAGAGCGACAGGTACGAGCGGTTGGCGCGGTCCAGCAGCACCGAGAAGTAGTACTCCTTGTCGATGCGGGCGCCCTGGGCGACCATCACGCGCTTGACGATGTGGCCCTTGATGTCGAGGCCGAGGATGGCCTTCGCCGCCTCGTAGGCCTCATCGGGGGTCTTGGCGACCTTCACGCCGCCTGCCTTGCCGCGCCCGCCGGTCTTGACCTGGGCCTTGACGACGACGACTCCGCCGATCTTCTCGGCCGCGGCCCGCACCTCCTCCGGCGTGTCCGCGACGATGCCGGCGAGCACCGGCACCTCGTACTTCTCGAAAAGGTCACGTGCCTGGTACTCGTACAGATCCACAGTGCATTCCTTCGCAGGTGGCGAATGGGGGTGGGACGACGCGAAAAGCGTCTCGACGTCGAGATATCGACCAGTGCCCCAGCCTACTACCGGTCATCGTCCGGTTCCGACCGGAGCGACGCGCCCTCGGTTCCGCACAGGCTGAGCGAGCGCACGCCGCTCCATCGATACTCAGCGCGCCGACGTCGCCTGATGAGCGGATGCCGTGGGGTCGAGGTCGTCGATCTCCTCGCCGGGCACACGGGGCAGCCGGGTGAGATCGCACAGCGCCGGCCCCTCGATGCGCTGCCCGCTCGCCGTGAAGCGCGAAGCGTGCAGCGGGCAGTCCCACGACCGTTCGGCGTCGTTCCAGCGCAGCACCCCGCCCAGGTGCGGGCACACCGCGCTCACGGCGCGCGTCACACCGTCGACGGTCGAGATGCCGACGGGGTGCCCGCCGCGGTTCGCGACCACGCCGTCGCCCTCGCCGGGGCGGCGGACAGGCGCCGGCACCGCTTGCGCTCCCAGCCAGCCGGATGCCGCTTCCCAGCCGACGCGCACGTTCTCGACGCCGCCGCGGGCGAGGTCGGCGGGGACCGTGAAGCGCGTGGCGATCACGTTCATCCAGTCCGGTCGCTCGCGCCGGGGCACCTTGCCGATCTCGGCCACGATGCGCAGGGCCGCGGCAGGGGCGTTGGACAGCCCCCACTTCGCGTAGCCGGTGGCGAACCGCACCCGCCCGAGGCCGCGCGGCATCGCGCCGACGAACGGGATCAGATCGTGCGACTGGTAGTCCTGTGCCGACCACGCCGCCACCGGCTCGGCGCCCCGGAAGTGCTCCTGCGTCCAGGCGATGAGATCGTCACGGCACGTCCGGGGAGACGGCGCACGGCCGACCGGGAATCCGTTGCCGCCGACGATGAGCTGGGCAGCGCCCGCTGGCCCGTCCGCGGGGGTGATGGATCGGATGGACTTGGTCGCGCCGTCGACGGAGAGGTACAGGCCCTCGGGCAGCGGGGCATCCGTGGCGAACGCCACGCAGGTCGAGCGCAGCCCCCGCGTCTTGGCGAAGTACAGCCCACGGTCGATGATCGGCGTCGCGGTGGCGAGCACCACCTGATCAGCGGCCGCGAACCCGGCCGACGTCTCGACACCGGCATGCGGCACGATGTGCGCGTGGGTCACCCGCACGCCGGTGTGGAGCACGCCGCCGGCTTCGAGGTAGGCCCGCGCCATCGCGGCGAGGAGCTGCTGCGGGTCGATGGCGACCTGGCGGTCGAGCGCGACCGCGTCGACGATCGGGAACGGCGACTGCGCGAGCAGATCCGGTTCCACCCGGCGCACCGGCAGCCCGGCCTCCCACGCGGCCTCCAGCTCGGCCGCGACCGTCTCGGCGCCGTCCGGGGTCTGTGCATAGGAGTAGGCCGTGCGCCGGGAGTACGGCACACCGAGCTCGTCGGCCAGGGAGGTCAGCCACTGCGCGCCGTCGGCATTCGCCTCGACGTATGCCTTCACGAGCCGCGCCGGGTGGCGGCGGCGCAGCGTCGAGAGCACGGAGCCCTGCAGGAGGGACAGCTTGCCGGTGTTGGCGCCGGAGGCGAGCTCGCCGACTTCGCCCGCCTCGATGACGGCGACGTCGCGGCCCTGCCGGGCGAGCATGAGTGCGGTGGCGAGGCCGGTGAGGCCGGCACCGACGACGACGACTTCGCGGTGCCGGCCCGGCTCGAAGGGCGTGCCGGTCACGCGGACCGGGTCGAGCTTCCAGATCGGCGTCATGTTCACAGTGAAGCCGCGCGCCGCGGGATCCTCCACCGGGTTGACAGGCGCGCGGCGCAGTGACAGCGCCGAATGCGTCACGGATGCCGCACGTGACGCGGGGCCCGCGCATTAGGCTCTCCCCGAGATGTCCGACACCGCCGCCGCTTCCGCCGCCCCGAGTTCCGCAGCCGCTCAGGGCGCCTCTCGCGCGGCCGTCGTCGCCGCCGCGCTCGAGCTGTTCGCCGAGCAGGGGTTCGACCAGACCTCTGTGGAGCAGATCGCGCAGGCCGCGGGCGTCTCGCGCTCGACGTTCTTCCGGCAGTTCGGCGGCAAGGACGACGTGGTCTTCACCGACCACGAGGTGCTGCTCGATCGCCTCCGCGAGTTCCTGGCGCAGCCGCACCGCGATCCGTGGGCGGCCGTGTGCGAGGCATCGCTCTTCGTCTACGCGCATTTCGCGGCCGACCCCGAGCTCGCCCGGCGGCGCTATGCGGTCGTTCGCGGCGTGCCCGCCCTGCGCGACCGCGAGATCGTGACGGTGTTCCGCTACGAGCGGCTGTTCGACGAGTACCTTCGCGCGTCGCTGCCGGGCCTCGATCCGCTCGACGCGGTGGGCTTCTCTGCGCTGGTCACCGCGATCCACAATCACGTGCTGCGGCGTCTCATCCGGGGGCCCAAGAAGGTGCCGGTATCGGTGCTGCGCACCGCTCTGGACGAGGCACGCCGGCGCTTCGGCGTCCTGCCGGACGGCGAGGCGGATCCTGCCGCCGACCAGGTCGTCGTCGCGGTCTTCCCGCGCGCGATGCCGACGGCGGAACTGGCGCGGCGACTGCGCGCACAGCTCGACGACTGACCGCTGCGGCGCGCCGGTCGATTCCGCTGTCGGACGGCGGCGGCACGGCTGTATGTTCAAGCCATGAGCGCCGTGGAGACCACCGCCGGAACGCCTGCCGAGACGGCGTGGTACAGCCAGGACCCAGATGCCGTCGTCGCCGCTTTCCGCAGCGACCGAGACCGGGGGCTGACCGCCGCCGACGCCGCGCAGCGGCTCGCAGAGCACGGCCCCAACTCGATCGCCGCCGAGAAGCCGCCGTCGACGTGGCAGGTCGCCCTGCAGCAGCTCGCGGACCCCATGAACGTCATGCTGGTCGCCGTCGCGATCATCAGCCTGTTCATCAACCAGGTCAGCGTCGGCATCCTCGTCGGGGCGCTCGTGGTGCTGAACATCGTCCTGGGCACACGGCAGGAGCTCAAGGCGAAGGCATCCGTCGACGCCCTCTCCAAGATGCAGATCCCGCAGGCGAAGGTCATCCGCGACGGCACCCTGCTGCAGGTCGGCGCGACCACCCTCGTGCCGGGCGACATCGTCACGCTCGAGGCGGGCGACCTCGTGCCCGCCGACGCACGCATCATCCGCTCGGCGACGCTCGAGACGCAGGAGGCCGCGCTCACCGGCGAGAGCGCGCCGATCCCGAAGGATGCCGGAACCCTCGCCGATCCCGACACGGCGCTCGGCGACCGCACCGACATGGTGTTCCAGAACACGCAGGTGACGCGCGGGACGGCCACGGTGGTCATCACGGGCACCGGCATGCAGACGCAGATGGGCCAGATCGCCTCGATGCTGTCGTCGGTCAAGCCGGGGAAGTCGCCGCTGCAGCGCGAGCTCGACTCGCTCACCGGCGTGCTCGGCTGGATCGCATGGGGCGCCGTCGCCATCATCATCATCACGGGCCTGCTGCGCGGACAGGAGATCGCTTCGGTCATCCTGCTGGGCATCTCGATGGCGATCTCGGCGATCCCGACGGGCATGCCGTCGTTCGTCCAGGCGATGCTCTCGTACGGCTCGCGGCAGCTCGCCGAGCACCAGGCGGTCGTCAAGAACCTGACGGATGTCGAGACGCTGGGTGCCACCAGCGCCATCAACTCCGACAAGACCGGCACTCTCACCATGAACGAGATGACGGTGGAGACGCTGTACTACCGCGGCGAGTGGTTCACCGTCGCCGGCAGCGGCTACGAGAAGGTCGGCGAGGTGCGCCACACCGCCGGACTGCCGGTGCCGCAGTTCACCCAGCTGGCACTCGGGCTGACGCTCTGCAGCGACGCCACGGTGTCGGACGACGGCGCCGTCATCGGCGACCCGACCGAGGCTGCGCTCGTCGTGCTCGCGGCGAAGCTCGGCGCGGACGCCGAACTGACCCGCAGCACGTTCCCGCGGGTCGCGGAGGTGCCCTTCGACTCGGCGTACAAGTTCATGGGGACCTTCCACCGGATCCCGGTCGATGGCAACGAGCTGCTGGTCGGCTATGTCAAGGGCGGCCCGGACGTCGTGCTGGATCGCTGCAGCTCCGTCGCCACGATGGAGGGCGTCATGCCGATCGCCGATCGCCGCGACGAGATCCTGGAGGCGAACCGCAGGCTGTCGGAGCAGGGCCTGCGCGTGCTCGCCTTCGCGTTCCGCCGCTTCGCCCCCGACGCGCCGGTCGCAGACGACCCGATGGCGGCGATCGCGGATCTGACCTTCGTCGGCCTCGTCGGCATCATCGACCCGCTCCGCCCCTCCTCGAAAGAGGCGGTGCGCATCGCGCGCGAAGCGGGCATCGAGGTCCGCATGATCACCGGCGACCACGCCATCACGGCCGCCGCGATCGGCGCCAAGCTCGGCCTCGGCGAGGGATCCGCGAGCGGCGCCGAGATCCAGGCGATGAGCGACGACGAGCTCAAGGCGGCGCTTCCGCGCCTGCACATGTTCGGCCGCGTCACCCCCGAGGACAAGCTGCGCCTGGCCCGGCTCATGCAGGAGGACGGCGCCGTCGTCGCGATGACCGGCGACGCGGTGAACGACGCGGCCGCGCTCAAGCAGGCCGACATCGGCGTGGCGATGGGCTCGGGCAGCGACGTCACGAAGCAGGCGGGGAAGATGATCCTCGTCGACGACAACTTCGGCACGCTCGTCACGGCCGTCCGGCTCGGGCGCGGGATCTACGAGAAGATCGTCAGCTACGTCCGCTTCCAGATGTCGCAGCTGTTCTCGCTGGTGCTGCTGTTCCTCGTCGCGAGCATCTTCGGCATCAACGACGGCGTACCGCTCACGCCGATCATGGTGCTGTTCCTGAACTTCTTCATCGCCATCTTCCCGGTGGTCGTGATCCTCCTCGACCCGGTGCCCGACGGCATCATGCTGAAGCCGCCGCGCGACCCGAAGAAGACGATCGCCAACCGCGGCGCGGTGACGCTCTGGTTCGTGTACGGCAGCCTCATCTTCCTGACAACGCTCGTCCCGCTGCTGATCTACCCCGAGGAGCTCAGCTCGACCGAGCCGAACGTGCCCGTCACGATGGCGTTCGTGGTCTGCGCGCTCGGCTCGATCTTCGGCGGGCTCGTCATGCGGCGCGACCCCGAGTCGGGGCTCTCCGCGCCCATCCTCGCCGCCGTGAAGTGGCTGTCGATCCCGCTGGCGCTCACGGTCGTCGCCGTCGAGGTCGGCTTCATGCAGCGCCTCATCGGCACGACGAGCCTCTCGGGCGACGAGTGGCTGACCGCGCTCGGCCTGGCACTGCTGGTGCCCGTGCTGATCGAGATCGAGAAGTGGATCCGTCGCGCGCGCATCGCGCGTCGCACTGTCGTCGCCTGACTCGAAGGAACCGAACGCGCGCTGCCCGGCCACGGGTGGCGCGCGTTCCTGTCTTCGCGGAGCCTCCTGCGGTAGACCTCCCGATCCCGGCTGTTCCCCCGGTGGAGGCGCGCATACCGCGCGGTCGGTATGCTAGTCATCCATCGCCCCTCGACCGAATCGCGAGAGGCTGGTGCAGCGCCGCCGATGTGCGGGTGGCGTCACGACGAGGAGGTCGGATGAAGATCACCGGAGCGGTGCTCGAGATCTCGGGCGCGCAGCCGCCGTTCGCGCGGAGCCGCCCCTTCACGGTGGGCGAGCTCGAGCTCGACGAGCCGCGCGCCGGCGAGCTGCTCGTGCGCATCGAGGCGGCCGGCGTCTGCCACTCCGACCTGAGCGTCGTCGACGGCAACCGCGTGCGGCCTGTTCCGATGCTGCTCGGCCATGAGGCCGCCGGCATCGTGGAGCAGGTCGGTGGCGGTGTCGACGACATCGCGGTCGGCGATCGCGTCGTCATGACGTTCCTCCCCCGCTGCGGCGCGTGCGACGGATGCCGCACCGACGGCCGCCTCCCCTGCGCCCCGGGCACGGCCGCGAACAACGCGGGCACGCTGCTCGGCGGCGGCATCCGGCTGCATCGCGGTGCGGAGCGCTCGGCTGCGCAGGAGGTGCACCATCACCTGGGCGTCTCGGCGTTCGCGACCCACGCGGTGGTGAGCCGGGCGTCCGTCGTGCCGGTGGATCCCGACGTGCCGGCCGAGATCGCCGCCCTGCTGGGCTGCGCCGTGCTCACGGGCGGCGGCGCGGTCGTGAATGCCGGGCAGCCCGCGGCGGGCGTTCGCGTCGCTGTGGTGGGACTCGGCGGGGTGGGTATGGCGGCGCTTCTGGTCGCCGTGGCCCTCGGGCACGAGGTGATCGGGATCGACACCGTGCCCGGCAAGCTCGCGTACGCGCTCTCGTGCGGCGCCGCAGAGGCCCTGACACCGGCGGAGGCCGTGGACCGCGGCATCCGTGCCCCCGTCGTCGTCGAGGCCGCCGGAGCGGTGCGCGCGTTCGAGACGGCCGTGGCGCTCACGGCGCCGGGCGGCACCACCGTCACGGTGGGGCTCCCCGCACCCGACGCCCGGGCGAGCGTCTCACCGCTCGTGCTCACCGCCGAGGCACGCACGATCGTCGGCAGCTACCTCGGATCCGCGGTGCCCAGCCGCGACATCCCCCGTTACGTCGAGCTGTGGCGCGCGGGACGCCTGCCGCTCGAGCGCCTCGTCTCGTCCCGCATCGGCCTCGACGACCTCGACGCCGCCATGGACCGGCTCGCCGCAGGCGGCGAGCTGCGCCAGCTGATCACCTTCGAAGGGAACCACGCATGACCAGGACCGCCATCGTCACGGGTGCCGCGCGCGGCATCGGAGCCGCCACCGCCAAGCGCCTCGCCGCCGACGGCAACGCCGTCGCCGTTCTCGACCTCGACGAGGCGCAGTGCGCCGAGACCGTGGGAGCGATCACGGATGCCGGGGGCCGCGCCCTCGCCGTCGGCGCGAACGTGGCCGACGCGGCGTCGGTCGAGCGCGCGGTCGCGCACATCGCCGAAGAACTCGGCGCGCCGACCATCCTCGTCAACAACGCCGGGATCATCCGCGACAACCTGCTGTTCAAGATGACCGAGGACGACTGGGATGCCGTCCTCGCGGTGCACCTGCGCGGCGCATTCCTGATGTCGCGCGCGGTGCAGGACCACCAGGTGAAGGCCGGCTGGGGCCGCGTCGTGAATCTGTCGTCGACGTCGGCGCTGGGCAACCGCGGCCAGGCGAACTACGCCGCCGCGAAAGCGGGCATGCAGGGATTCACCAAGACGCTCGCGATCGAGCTCGGCCGGTTCGGTGTCACGGCCAACGCGGTCGCCCCCGGCTTCATCGTCACCGACATGACGCGGGCGACCGCCGAGCGCATCGGCGTCTCGTTCGAGGACTTCATCGCGCACAACGCCGCCGAGATCCCGGTCGGCCGGGCGGGTGAACCCGACGACATCGCCGCGGCCGTCTCGTTCTTCTGCTCCGAGGAGGCCGGCTTCGTCTCGGGCCAGGTGCTGTACGTCGCGGGAGGGCCGCGCGCATGAGCATCGTCGTCGACTCCCCCGCAGCCCTCGCCGAAGCCGTCGGCAGCACCGCCGTCGGCGATTGGTTCCTCATCGACCAGCATCGGATTCAGGCGTTCGCCGACGCCACCGAGGACTGGCAGTGGATCCACCTCGACGCCGATCGCGCGGCATCCGGTCCGTTCGGCACCACCATCGCCCACGGCTACCTGACGCTGTCGCTCCTCCCGCGGCTCACCCAGGGACTGCTCGCGGTCGACGGCGCCGCGATGGTGGTCAACTACGGGCTCGACAAGGTGCGCTTCCTGCAGCCCGTGGTCGTCGACTCCCGTGTGCGGGGCGTGACCGAGATCGCCTCGGCCGAGCCGTCGCCGCAGGGCTACCGGGTGGGCCTGCGGACGACGGTCGAGCTGGAGGGCTCCGACCGCCCCGCGCTGGTGGCCGAGACCGTGGCACTGTTCGTCCCGGAGGCCTGAGCGCCCGCGAACTGACGGGATCGGGGTCGACGCCGCGGCGTCAGGGAAGCTCGTCGCCGACGCCGCCCCCGTCGATCGCGTGACTCGCTGCGGGGCCGAGGCCCGCGGCCGGCGGCGGGCGGAAGTGGATCGGGGAGGCGATGAAGAGCGCGACCGCGAGCACGGCCAGCAGGGTCCCCACGACGCAGACCCGGACGAGGATGCCGCGCGCACGCTCCCGCGACCGGAGCCGGGTGAACGCGACGAGACCGAAGCCGATCAGAGCGCCGGCGGTGTTGACCAGGACGTCGGTGGCGTCGGTGCTGCCGATGGCCAGCACGAACTGGGTCGCCTCGAGCGCAAGGCTGACGGTGGCGGCGACGCCCGCGAGGCGGCGCCAGCTCCACCGCGGCGCGAGAAGTCCGAGAAACAGACCTAAGGGCACGAAGAGCAGCAGGTTGACGATGACCTCGGAGGGCCTGCTGGCCCCCTGTTCAGCGGTCGCGACGAACGGGACGAGTTTGATCACACGATCCACGCCGCCGACCCAGGGAAGCTCGAGCTTCCAGAGCACGATCCACACGAGCAGGAGGACGTAGATCGCCAACGCCGCGATCAGGCGGAACGGGGTCGCGGGGGCGGGAGCGGCCTCCCGATCGGGCTGCAGTGCGGTGTTCGTCATGGCGTCCCGGTCTCCGGATCTGATCGGGGCTGGATGCCCGTCGTGCGTCCCTTCTCGACGAGGAGGGTGAATCCAGTGAACGGCACCGGATGTTGCGTCCGCGTATCGTCCAGCGGGTCCCCCTGCGGCCACTCCACGACAGGGTCGCGCGGCTTCCTCCTAGCTTTCGTCCGGGAACTTCCCCCGGACGGTTCCGTCCATGGCATCCGCGAGAGCGTAGATCACCGGCCAGGCGCCCTCAGAGCTGTTCCCGAGCACGGTCACCGTGGTGCGTGTCTCCGGAATGTGCGTGGACCGGAACGATGCGCCGGCGTCATAGCCCTCCAGGATCAGAGACGAATTGCGGCGGCCCAGCCACAACCCCATCCCGTACCGCATGTGCTCGGCCGGCACGTCGAAGCGGGGACGGATCATCTCGGCGAGCGTGTCCGGCGACACGATCCGGCCATCCAGCAATGCGTTCCAGAACCGGTGCAGGTCATCGGCCGTGAAGTACATCCCGCCGTCGCCGTTGCCCCGCACCGGGAGGTGCAGCACGTTGGTGCGGTTGCCCTCCTCATCCAGGTAGCCGAGGGCGGCATCCCCGGGGAGGTCATCGGAGCGGAGGAATGCCGAGCCGGTGAGTCCCGCCCGCTCGCAGACTTCGGTCTGGACCAGTTCATGGAAACCGCGGCCGCTGACGCGCTCGGCGACGAGCGCGAGCACCATGTACCCGCCATTGCAGTACGAGAATCGCTCGCCGGGCGGGAACTTCTGCGGGAACCCGTCGAGCGCGGGCAGGAACGCCTCGGTCTCGGCGAGCAGATGCAGCGGCAGGGAGAAGACGTAGTCGTCGATGTCTCCGTCGCCTTCCTCGTCGAGGTAGTCCCCGATACCGGAGGTGTGGGTGAGCAGGTGCTCGATCGTCACCGCGTCGTCGATCAGGGGCAGGTCGTCGCCGAGAGTGGGACGCACGAGGTCCTGCAGAGCGAGCAGGCCGCCCTCGACGAGTCGCATGATCACGAGAGCAGTGAAGCCCTTGTTGCCGCTGGCGGCCGAGATGCGAGTGCTCGGCGTATTCGGAACCCGGAGGGCGCGGTTCGCGAAACCCTCGCAGCGCTCGAGCGTGCGCCGGTCACCGACATCGATCGTGAGCACCCCGCTGAACGACTCCGCCTCGATCGCGGCATCAAGCGCCTCGGGGGTGATGGGAATGGTCATTGTGGGATCTCCAATTGCCGCTCGTTGCCAATCGATGATCGCTCAAGCATGTCGGAGATCACATTGTGCGGCGAGGGGTCGGTCAGCTTGTGCGGCGACGGGTCGGTCGGCGGGCGTTTGGAGATCTTGCAGCGTTACCGGATCTGCCCGCGCCGGCCGCTCGCGGCCAGCCTCGTCACGGCCGTCGAACGGCGACCGACAGGTGCTCGCCGATCTTCATGGGGAGATCGCTCAGCGGTTGCAGCTGCGGGATCGGCAGGAAGTGGACGGTGGTGCCGGTCGTGCCATCGTCGGCGATCGGGGTCAGGTCTGTCACCGGGATCGCATGCTCGTACCTCTGCGTCCATGAGCCGTTGCCCCGACGGTTCGTGTGCGTCACCCACTCGCTCAAGGCCGCCGCGACCGACATGCCGCGCCGCAGATGACCGTCCGGCAATACCGCCGACGGCTCGTCGAAGAATCGCAGGTCCTTCGTCGCGATGACGGGCTTCCTCGTCGGTCGGCCGTCGGCGTCGAGGCGAGTATCCGTCCCTCGACCATCGTCTGCGACGGAGATCGAACCATCGGAGTGCAGGGTGACGACCGCCATCCCGCCTTCGCGGGAGTCCGCTTCCTCCGCCGCATACGCCAGCACCTCGAGCACCAGGTGCGTGATCCCCCCGGGAGCGAACGCCTCCGGAGTGCGACGAATGAGCTCCAAATGGTCGACATCGACCGTGCGGGACCAGTCGTGGGTGGTTTCCGGCGGAGTCACCGATCCAGCTTGCCACCTCGCGCAGAGTGTCACCACCGACGCTCACCTCCTGTGGACCGAGTCGCCGAAAGCGGGTCGATCCGCGAGTCTGGGCCATGCTGTTCGCGTTCACGTGGGGCATGCTCGGAGTCATGGCAGGTGCGCCGACGGGCTTCGAGTTCACAGTACGGGGCGAGCGTGTGGAGATACGCCACAACGGTCGCCTGGCAGCGACGCTACGCAAGTCGGCGGCGCTCAAGTTCCTCGCCGATGTCGACCGCGGCGACCCTCAGCATGTGATGGCGCGGGTCACCGGCGACTACAGGCGCGGAAACGAACGGTCAGTCAATCACCGGCCGTAGCTCGAGAAGGCGCGATCCCCGATTCCGCGCGCCCGCC
This sequence comes from Microbacterium sp. ZW CA_36, assembly GCF_044987475.1. Classification (NCBI taxonomy): domain Bacteria; kingdom Bacillati; phylum Actinomycetota; class Actinomycetes; order Micrococcales; family Microbacteriaceae; genus Microbacterium; species Microbacterium sp. ZW CA_36. The sequence continues at coordinate 213,736 of NZ_JBJDRL010000002.1, read as the reverse complement.
AACCGCCGACGCGGCAGCACGGCTGCGCTACGGCGTGCCGGCGGCATCCCATTCACGGCGCAGGTACCGCGGCGCCTGCACGCGCCAAGCCTCGATCACCAGTTCGGCGAGGTGATCGTCATCGATCGCCGCCATGCGGAAGGCCACCTTCGGCTCGCCCCACGGCGTGGTGGCGCCCAGGAACACGTCGGGTGCCATCTCGCGGAGCGCGAGCGCGTCGATCGGGTCGGCGATCTTCACCCCCACCACGAGCTCGGCCGCGATGATCGCACGCACGTCGGGCGGGGTGCTCGGCCACGGGTGGCACTCCCACGCGTAGAGCTTGCCGCGTACGAACCATGCGGCGCCGCCGGTCGTCGCGCGCTCTTCACTGCCGGGGAGTCCGTTCGCGGTGCGGCGCAGATCGTCGAGGGTGGCCACGGACCCACCCTAGGCAGCACCTCCGACACGGCCACCCCGCCATCGCGTCAGCGGCACCCTGCGCCTGCGTCACCGATCGCGCATTCCTCTCTATCGGTGCGGCACCGCGGAACTAGGGTGGTCGCGTGAAGCGCATCTGGCCGTATCTCGTGCCCGGCGTGGTGCTGGCCGCGGTCGGGTTGGTCTGGACTCTGCAAGGCTTCGGTGTGCTGGGCGGGTCCGTGATGAGCGGCTCGGCCTTGTGGGCGACGATCGGCCCGGTCGTACTGCTGGTCGGTCTGATGCTGATCGGGATCGCGGTCACCATCGCTGTGCGCCGTCGTCGGGGGACGCGCTGAGCGCCGGCGACTGATCGGCCGCCGCTCGTCAGCTTGTGAAGATCGCGTCGTCGTAGCCGAGCGTCGCCGGCGCGATCGAGTACTGGAGGGTTGCCGGGTCGGCCACCGACCACGCCTCGTTCCAGGTGATCGAGTTGCCCGGAAGAACCGGGTCGGTCGGTGCGAAGACGGCGAGCTCGACGGGACCGCCGATGTCGGTGATCGAGGACGCCGTGACGCCGCCCGACACCATCGAGCCCATCACCAGCGGCTCGAACGTCTCGGCTGAGTTGTTGGTGAGGGTGACCGTCACGAGGATCTGATTCGCGTGGTCGACGCCCGCGGCGTACTCCGTGGGGACATAGGCGCCGAGCGAAACACTCATCGACATGTCGTCCTCCCACGTATAGGTGTCGCCGAACTTGAGCACGTTCGCCGCGACGGCCGGTGCAGCCTCGGCCTCCTCGGCACTGCTCTCCGACCGAGAGACCGGCGGCTTGGTGTCACCGCTGTCGCCCTTCGCACCGCCTACCGACGAGCAGCCGGTCAGTGTCACGATCAGCCCCGCAGCGACGGCGATGGACAAGAGAGCGGGCTTATTGATGCTCATGATGTGGACACTCCTGATGGTTGTGAGAGGGCTGATCTGCCCGAGCTGCTTCCTGTCTCCCCCCAGATTCCCCGGAGACAGGAAGCAACCCGCACCGTCAGAGCCAGTGCAGTCGTCCGCACGTGAGCGCCATGGACAGCGACGGAGCATGACAACGCTCCGCGCGCGTCGGCGGAGCCTGGTGGTGCGCACCGAAAGCTCGACCGGGCTCCGCTCTGCAGCCATGCGCGACCCTCGGGTCACAGGCGCTTCGCGAAGACCGTCTCGGGCCTCTATGCTGACTCTATTCGGCTCCTATGGGCATGGTAAAGGCGCACTAAGCAGGTTCTCAGCGCTCTCACTGCGCATGCTAAGGTGCGCGTATGGCACGTCCTTATCAGGATCCGGTGGAGATCATCACCGCGCCGGTTCCCGCACAATCACCGTTCATCCCGGCCGACGCGAAGATCGTTGTGGGCGCGGTCGCGCCGGCCTCTCCGGATCCGATCCCGATCGTGCTGCTGCCGGGATTCGAGTACCGGATTCATGAGTGGCGACACCCCACCACTCATGAGATCCACTGGAGACTCGAACGCCGCAGGTCCGCTCGACCGGGCGACGACGGGTAGGAGCGGCCGACGAGTCCGTCCCCGCCGTTCGGCAGGAACGCCGTGGCTGACAGGGCGAGCCACCCTGCCCCGCGCTGCTCTTGTCAGACCCGCTCGAGCACCATCGCCATCCCCTGACCACCGCCCACGCACATCGTCTCGAGGCCGTACCTTCCGCCGGTGGCGGCAAGGCCGTTGATGAGGGTGGAGGTGATGCGGGCACCGGTCATGCCGAACGGGTGCCCCACGGCGATCGCACCGCCGTGCACGTTGAGGCGCTCCGGGGCGACACCGAGCTCGCGCGCCGACGGGATCACCTGCGCCGCGAACGCCTCGTTGATCTCGACGAGATCCATGTCGTCGATCGAGAGACCCGCCAGCGCCAGGGCGCGCCGCGACGCCTCCACCGGTCCGAGCCCCATCACCTCCGGCGAGAGTCCCGAGACGCCCGTCGACACGATGCGCGCGAGCGGCTCGAGGCTCAGCTCGTCGACCACCCGGTCCGAGACGACGACGACCGCCGCCGCACCGTCGTTGAGCGGGCAGCAGTTGCCGGCGGTCACCGTGCCGTCGGGCCGGAAGACCGGCTCCAGGCCCGCCAGGCCTTCAACGATCACCCCGGCCCGCGGGCCGTCGTCCGCCGCGACGACCGTGCCGTCGGTGAGCGTGACGGGCGTGATGTCGCGCGCCCAGAATCCGGAGGCGATCGCCGCCTCGGCCCGCTGCTGCGAGCGCGCGGCGAACTCGTCCTGCTCCTCGCGCGTCACGCCTCGCAGCTGCGCGACGTTCTCGGCCGTCTGCCCCATCGCGATGTAGGGATCGGGCAGCGCGCCGTCGGCACGCGGATCCGTCCACGGCGCCGCGCCGGCCGCCGACCTCGCGGCGGTGCGCGCGATCGACGCCGTGAACGCCGGGTTCACGGCATCCGGAAGATCTGACGCCCCCGCGCCGTACCGCGACACCGACTCGACGCCGGCCGAGACGAAGACGTCACCCTCGCCGGCCTTGATCGCGTGGAACGCCATGCGCGTCGTCTGCAGCGAGGACGAGCAGTAGCGGTTGACGGTCGCGCCGGGCACGGCATCCCATCCCAGGAGCACCGCCACGATGCGCGCGAGGTTGAAGCCCTGCTCACCGGCCGGCTGACCGCAGCCGAGCAGCAGGTCGTCAATGCGCGCCGGATCCAGCGCAGGCAGCTTCTCGAGTGCGGCACTGACCATGCGCGCCGCCAGGTCGTCGGGTCGCATGTCGATGAGCGATCCCTTGCGCGCGCGCCCGATCGGCGAGCGCGCGGTGGCCACGATGTAGGCCTCGGTCATGGTTCTCCTTCGGGGGACGGATGCCGCGGCACGGCGCAGCGGCGCACTCGGAACGCGCAGCTGCACTGCCGCCGTTCCGCGGACAAGCAGGTCAGACGAACGCGGCGATGCCCGTGATGGCACGGCCCACGATGAGGGAGTTCATGTCGTAGGTGCCCTCGAACGTGTACACCGCCTCGGCGTCGGCGAAGTAGCGCGCGATGCCGTAGCCGGCGGGGATGCCCAGCTGCTCCTGCCCGCCGAGCTGCACCCCGTTGCCGCCGCAGATCTCGCGGCAGAGCGCCACCGTCTCGCGGACCCGCGCGCTGACGAAGGCCTTCGCCATGGCGGAGTGGTGGTCCTTCTGCACGCCGTCGTCCTGCAGCTGCGAGACACGCACGCACATGCCGATGCAGGCGGTGATGTTGGCGAGCGCGTCGGCGAGCTTCTGCTGGACGAGCTGGAACGACGCGATGGGCTTGCCGAACTGCACGCGGGCCTTCGCGTAGGCGACCGCGCACTCGTACGCGCCGACCGCGACGCCGAGAGCCTGCCACGCGACCTGCGCGCGAGTGAGACGCAGCACGACAGCGAGATCGCGGAACCCGTCGATGCGCTGCAGCCGGTCGCTCTCGGGGACCACGACGTCGGTCAGCACGATGTCGGCGTTCTCGACGGTCCGCAGGGACTGCTTGCGCTCGATCTTGGTCGCCTCGAAGCCCACCGAGGGTGTGCGCACGAGGAAGCCCTTGACCTGGTCGTCCGCGACGTCGCGCGCCCAGATCACGACGACGTCGGCGAACGCGCCGTTGCCGATCCAGCGCTTCGCACCGTTGAGCACCCACTCGTCGCCGCGACGCTCCGCCGTCGTCTCGAGGCCCTTCGCCGTGTCGGAGCCGTGGCCGGGCTCGGTGAGTCCGAAGCAGGCGATCTGCTCGCCGCGGGCGAGCACGGGCAGCCATTCGGCCCGCTGCTCGTCCGACCCGCCCACCGCGATCGAGGTCATCGCGAGGCCGCTGTGCACGCCGATGAACGTGGCCGTCGACGGATCGGCGCGCGAGATCTCCATCGCGACCCAGCCGCGAAACACGTTGCTGTTCTCGAAGGTGCGCGTCTCGGCGAACGCGTTGCCGTACAGCCCGAGCGCGGCGATCTGCGGGACGAGGTGTCGGGGGCTCTCGGCGCGGTCCCAGTGGTCGTCGGCGAACGGCCGCACCTCGGTCTCGAGGAACTCGCGGATCTCGCGCAGGGCCTGCTGCTCGGCATCCGTGAGAAGGTTCTGGAACTCGTAGAAGTCTGCGTCGAGCACGTCCGCACGGGCGCCGGGCGCCGTCTCGTCCGCCTGCGGCTCGGTCAAGGTGAACGTCATCGTCTCTCCTTCGGTGGTCGTCCGACGAGTATGCATCACTTTCCAGAACGTTGCACAACACTTTCAGAAACGTTGCAGCAATCTTGGACCCGACGGGTAGAGTTCCCGCATGAGCTCACCGGCAGCCGCGGCCCCGACGACGACCGCACCCGCGACCATCTCGCGCGTGGGGACGGATGCCGCACCCTCGTGGCTGTCGGAGCGCCTCGCGAGCGGAAGCCACCCCGACGCCCAGCGCGCGTTCGACGCGGCACGCGCCACACTGATCAGCGGACGCCGCATCGACATGAGCGCGCTCGCCGGCGACCTGGGGGTCGACCGCACGTCGCTGTTCCGCTGGGTCGGCAATCGCGACGCGCTGCTGAGCGAGGTGCTGTGGTCACTGGCGATCCCGACCCTGGTGCAGGCAGAGCATGCGTGCCGCACCCTCGCGGGCGGCGAGCGGGTCGCCGGCATCCTGACGCACTTCGTCGACGACCTCATCACGGCCGAGTACTTCCGATCCTTCCTGCGGCGCGAGCCGGCGCGCGCGCTGCGACTGCTCACCACGAAGGAGAGCCCGATCCAGCGTCGATACGTCGCCACCGCGGACTGGCTCGTGCGCCGCGACCTCGGCGAGGCGCCGCTCGGCGGAGCGATCACCCCCGCCGAACTCGCGTACATCCTCGTGCGGCTGTCGGAGTCGTTCACGTACGCCGACCTCATCTCGGGCGACACCCCGAGCGCCGAGCGCGCCCGCGTCGCCTTCCGCCTCATGCTGCGGGTCGGCGAATGAGCGCCGCATACCCGGTGCGCGAGCCGTTCCCGACCCGGTGGAACGACAACGACCAGTACGGGCACCTCAACAACACGGTGTACTACGCGGCGATGGACACCGCGGTCAACGCCTTCATGATCCGCGAAGGCGGCCTGGAGCCCTTCGGCGGCGATGCGATCGCGCTCTGCGCGGCGTCGTCGTGCGAATTCCTCGCGTCAGCCGGCTTCCCGGACACCCTCGAGGTCGGGATCGGCGTCGAGCGCCTCGGCACGACGAGCGTCACCTGGGCGCTCGGCATCCTCCGTACCGGCCAAGACGAGCCGATCGCGACCGGGCGCTTCGTGCACGTCTTCGTGGATGCCGAGGCCCGGCGCCCGACGCCGGTGCCGGCATCCATCCGCGCAGCGATCGAGTCCCGGCTTCTCGCGACCGGCTGAGCACGCTTCGCCTCGGTCGCCGGCGCTCCCTCGCTGAGCAACCGGGGCTCATCGTCTCGGCACGCACCCGGACAAACCGACCATCCGGTATGCTGAGGTCACCACCCCGCCGACGGGGACGGGGAGAGGGCCGACGATGACCGGAGTTCCGGGACTGGATGTCGCGGGGTTGACCGCGTGGCTGCGCGAGGCGCACCCCGACCTCGCCGCCGGCGCGCTCACGGCGGAGGTGATCGCCGGGGGCCGCAGCAACCTCACGTACGCGATCGACGGAGCGCGCATCCCGCTCATCGTGCGGCGCCCTCCGCTCGGGCACGTGCTGTCCAGCGCGCACGACATGCGGCGCGAGCATCGCGTCATCTCCGCCCTGGCCGGCACCGCGGTGCCGGTTCCGCAGGCCATCGACGTGGTCGACGACACCGGGCCCGCCAAGGTCACCGGCACCGTCTTCTTCGTGATGGAGCGCGCTCCGGGCCGCGTCCTGGCTCGGCGCGAGCAGAACGCCGAGTACACCGCCGATGGCGTGCGGCGGCTGAGCCTCGACCTCGCCCGGCATCTCGCCGACCTCCACGCCGTCGATCCCGCCGCCGTCGGCCTCGGCGATTTCGGCCGCCCCGACGGCTACCTCGAGCGCCAGCTCGCGACGTGGCGTCGCCAGCTGGATGCTTCGCGTTCTCGGGCGACGCCGGTGCTCGACGCGCTGCAGTCGAGTCTTGCCGACGGCGTGCCGGCCTCCACTCGGTCCGGGATCGTGCACGGCGACTATCGCCTCGACAACGCGCTGGTCGTCGGCGAGGCGGATGACCCGCGGATCTCGGCGATCCTCGACTGGGAGATGGCGACCATCGGCGACCCGCTCGTCGACCTCGGCATCTTCGCCCTGTACTGGGACATCGGCGAGCTGCCCGGCGGAGGCGGCGTGGTGCCCAGCGCCGTCGACACCGCCGCCGGCTACCCGTCCTTCGACGAGCTCGCCGAGGCCTACGCGGAGCGCGCCGGCATCGCCGTGCCCGACCTGCGGTGGTACCGCGCGTTCGCCGCGTACAAGCTGGCCGTGATCCTCGAGGGCATCCACTTCCGGTATCAGGCCGGCGACACCGTGGGCGAAGGCTTCGACCGCATGGGCGCGCTCGTCGAACCCCTCGCCCGCACAGGCCTCGGCGCGGCCGAGGCCGGCACACAGGAGGTGCACTGATGGACTTCGCCCCCGATGCGACCACCCGCGACTACACCGAGCGGGCACGAGCCTTCCTCGAGGAGCATGTGCTCCCCGCCGAGCCCGTCCTCGACGAGCAGCTGGCCGCGACACCCGACGAGTGGACGGTCCGCCCGGTGGTGCGCGAGCTGCAGGAGAAGGCCCGCGCACAGGGCCTCTGGAACCTCTTCCTTCCCGGTGACCACGGCGGAGCCGGGCTCACGAACCTGCAGTACGCGCCCGTCGCCGAGATCACCGGCTGGAGCCCGCGCCTCGCGCCGGCCGCGTTCAACTGCGCCGCGCCCGACACCGGCAACATGGAGGTGCTCAACGACTTCGGCACGGCCGTGCAGAAGGAGCGCTGGCTCGAGCCGCTGCTGGATGCCCGCATCCGTTCGGCGTTCTGCATGACCGAGCCCGAGGTGGCGTCGTCCGACGCGACGAACATCGGCACCAGCATCCGCCGCGACGGCGATCACTACGTGATCACCGGCCGCAAGTGGTGGTCCACCGGCGCCATGAACCCCGACGCCGCCGTCTTCATCGTCATGGGCAAGACGGATCCGGATGCGGCGCGCCACCGCCAGCAGTCCATGATCCTGGTCCCGCGCGACGCCCCGGGAGTGCGGATCGTGCGCCCGCTGAGCGTGTTCGGCTACGACGATCGCGACCACGGCGGTCACGCAGAGGTGGCCTTCGACGAGGTGCGCGTGCCGGTCGAGAACCTCATCTCCGGCGAGGGCGACGGGTTCGCCATCGCGCAGGCGCGGCTCGGTCCCGGCCGCATCCACCACTGCATGCGCGCGCTCGGCATGGGCGAGCGCGCCCTCGCGCTGATGATCGAGCGCGCGTCGTCGCGGCACGCATTCGGGCGCGCGCTGTCCGAGCAGGGGGTCGTGCGCGAGTGGATCGCCGAGGCCCGCATCCAGCTCGAGGCCCTGCGCCTGCTCGTGCTGAAGACGGCCTGGCTCATGGACACCGTGGGCAACCGGCACGCGATGACCGAGATCCAGGCGATCAAGATCGCCGTGCCGCGAGCGGTGCAGCAGATCATCGACCGTGCCATCCAGCTCCACGGCGGCGCGGGGGTCTCGTCCGACACCCCGTTGGCCGAGCTGTACGCCGGGGTCCGTTCGCTGCGCATCGCGGACGGCCCCGACGAGGTCCACCTGGCGAGCCTCGGTCGCGCACAGCTGCGCGCCTGAGCCCGCGCGACCGGCGGCATCCGGTCACTCCTCCACCGCTCAACGACGACGGAAGGCCCGACATGACCACCCATCCCCTCGACCCGGCCATCGACGGCGCGGGCTATGCGACCCTGTCGGTCGCGAGCATCCTCGCGGAGTCGGCCGTCCGCCACGCGGAACGCACCGCCTTCCACTTCGCCGGAACGACCACGACGTACCGCGAGCTGTGGGACCAGACGCGCGCCTACGCCGGCGCGCTGCGCGCACGCGGCATCGGCCGGGGCGACCGGGTCGCGATGCTGGTGCCGAACGTGCCGGACTTCGCCCGCGTCTACTACGCCGCGCTCTCGCTCGGCGCGATCGTGGTGCCGGTGCACCTGCTCTTCAAGGCCGACGAGATCGCCTACGTGCTCCGCGACGCGAGCGCAGACCTGCTCGTGGTCGCCGCCCCGCTGCTGGGCGAAGCGGTGCCCGCCGCCGCGGCGGCCGGCGTGCCGCTGGTCACGGTGCTGCTCCCGGCCGATGCCGGCGCGGACCTGCCCCGCCTGGAAGCCGAGGCCGCCGCCGCGGAGCCCATCCCCCGCCACGAGCCCGTCGGCCCGCTGGATGCGGCGACCATCCTGTACACGAGCGGCACCACCGGCACGCCCAAGGGCGCCGTCGGCTCGCACCTGTCGATCGTCGAACAGGTGCACACGACGCTCATCGACGCTTTCGACCTGCGCGCCGACGATGTCGTGTTCGGCGGGCTGCCGCTCTTCCACACCTTCGGGCAGACCGCCGTGATGAACATCGCGCTGCGAGTCGGGGCATCCGTCATCCTGCTGCCGCGGTTCGACGCCGACGAGGCGCTCGCGCTCACGGCAGACCTCGGCGCGACGGTGTTCACGGCCGTGCCCACGATGTACGTGGGGATGCTGGAGGCCGCCCGCCGCTCGTCCGCCCGCCCTCCGCTGCGCTACGCGGTCTCGGGCGGGGCCGCGCTGCCGGTCGCCGTCCTCGAGGCTTTTCGCGATGCCTTCGGCGCCGACGTCCACGAGGGGTACGGCCTCACCGAGACCGCACCCACCGTGTCGTCGAACCCGCTGCGCGAGCCGATCCGGCCGGGCACCGTCGGCCGCGCCCTCTGGGGCGTGGACGTCGCGATCGCCGACCCCGACGTCAACGAGACCGTCGTGCTGGTCGACGCGCACGACGCCCTCGGCGAGATCGTCGTGCGCGGGCACAACCTGTTCAAGGGTTACCTCGGACGAGCGGATGCCTCGGCCGCCGCCGTCGTCGACGGCTGGTTCCGCACCGGCGACCTGGGCACCTACACCGACGGGGTCCTCACCATCGTCGACCGCAAGAAGGACATGATCGTGCGGTCGGGGTACAACGTCTACCCGACCGAGGTGGAGGCCGTGCTCGCTCGGCATCCCGGCATCGCCGTCGCTGCCGTGTTCGGCGTCGACGACGACGTCCGCGGCCAGGAGGTGCACGCGGCGGTCGTGGCGCACGACGGCATCGAGCTCGACCCCGACGACGTCGTGGCGTTCGTGCGCGATCGCATCGCCGCCTACAAGTACCCGCGCATCGTGCACCTCGTGCCGTCGCTGCCGCTGGGCTCGAGCGGGAAGGTGCTCAAGCGCGAGCTCGTCGCACAGTTCTCCCCCGTCGTCTGACGCTCCGCCCCTCGCCGGATCCGCGAGACCCCAGTGGGCGGACGAGACCCTGGGAAACCCCCACGGTCTCGTCCACCCACTGAGGTCTCGCCCGTCGATGGATGCGCAGACGGCGAGCGGAGACGCCGACGCAGGCGGCGAACGGAGACGCCGACGCCGACGCAGGCGGCGACGCCAACGGCCCGGACCGCAGGGCCCGGGCCGTTCGCAGCGGGATCAGGAGCCGGGAACGCCCTCGCCCGAGAGCGTCACGGGCGACGGGTCGACCGTGGTCACGGTGCCGCCGTCGACCGCGTAGGTCGCCCCGACGTAGTCCTGCACGCCCTGGTCGACGGTCGTGATGCCGGCGCCGAGGTAGGCGGCGTGGCTGTCCTCACCGAATGAGAGGGGAAGGATGCCGTTGCCGGCGAGATCACCGGCGCTGACGGCGTCTATCAGCGACTCCCGCGTCGGATTCTCGCCCGCGGCCTCGAGCGCCTCGGCGAACAGGTATGCGACGCTCATGCCGTAGACGGTGTTTCCGTCGAACGGCGCGCCGTCGTTGTACTCGTCGTTGATCTGCCGGAAGAGAGAGACCCACTCCGAGTCGCCGCCCGCGGCCGGCAGGTAGTTGGTGCCCACGAGGCCCTGCAGCAGCTTGGGTCCCACGTCGGCGCCGAGGTACTCGACGAGCGTCTCGTAGCTCGCGCCGGACGACGACGAGAACCACATCGGGAACCACCCCAGCTGCGCGGCGGTCCCGACGGCGAGCGCCGTGAAGCCGTTGATGGTCGCGAGGATGTTGATCTCACACCCCGCCGCCTTGAGGGCGCCGATCTGCGCCGCGACGTCCTGGTTCGAGACCGAGTACCGCTCCACCTGCGCGAGCCCGTCGGCGCCGAGGGCCAGCTCCGCGCCCTCGATCATCTCGTCGCCGAAGTCGTCGTCCTGCCCGAGCAGGCACACGACTTTGTCGGGGTACTCGTCGGCCGCGTACTGCGCGAGCGCGGCACCCTCGACGACGTAGTCGGCGTTGAACCCGAACGTGTTCGGGTACTTCTCCGGCTGGTTCCAGCTGGTCGAGCCCGAGGCCACGAACAGGTCGGGCACCTCGTTCTGGGTGAGGTAGTCGAGGACCGCGGTGTGCGTCGGCGTGCCGAGGCCGTTCACGATCGCGAACACCTCGTCCTCCTGCACGAGCTCGCGGACCACGGTCTGCGTGTTCGCGGGGTTGTAGCCGTCATCCTTGACGATGTACTCGATGTCGCGGCCGTGGACGCCGCCGTTCTCGTTGAGGTAGGCGAAGTACGCCGTCGCGGCCGCCGAGATCGACGCGTAGCCGGCGGCAGCCGGCCCGGTCAGCGGCGTGTGCGTGCCGATCGTCACGGTGTCGTCGCTGACGCCGGGAACGGCCTCGTCGGCCCCGCCCGGGGCGGCGGGCGTGCTGCAGCCGGCGAGCGCGACGGCGACGGCAGATGCGCCGACCAGCGCCGCGACGCGGCGTGTGAGGGAGTGCTGTGACATGGTCACCTCTTTCTGTGTGGTGTGGGTGGTGCGGGACGAGTGGACGATCACGGATGCCGCGACCCGGCGGCCGCAGCTGCGGACGGTTCGTGGGCCGACGACGCGGGGTCCGACTCGGTCGACGTATCGGCGACGACGGCCGCGTGCGAGGGCGCGACGGGAAGCCGCGCCGTGCGACGTCGCCGGCGCCGGAGGCCGGCGAGCCCGCCGGGCCACGCGAGCGTGACCACGATGAGGAGCAGGCCGAAGACGAGGATCGAGAGGTTGCCCGACAGCCGCTGCGCGACCTCGGCCGACAGCGGCAGCGCGGCCGTGGCGGTCCCGAGCAGCCACGGCAGCAGCACGATGAGCGCGGACCCGATCGCCGCGCCGCCGATGCTGCCGAGTCCGCCGAGCACGACCGCGACGACGAGCAGCAGCGAGAACGCGAGGGTGTACGCGCCCGGGCTCACCGACTGCGTGACGAAGCAGAGCACCGCGCCGCCCGCCCCGGCCGCGATGGAGCTGACCGTGAACGCGGTGACCTTCACCCTGCCGGAGCGCACGCCGTTGAGCCGCGCGGCGGTCTCGTCGTCGCGCACCGCCCGCATGCGCAGTCCGAGGCGTCCGCCGGCGAGCGCGGCGAGCGCGGTGACGACGACGCCCGCCACGATGATCGCGACCCACGCCTGCCACTGCTCGACGGCGATGAGCCGCTCGAGCACGGGCGGCACGCCGTCGTAGGCGATCTGCACACCCTGGTCGCCGCGCAGCACGCCCGAGAACACGGCCGCGACGGCGGGCACCGCGATGACGAGCGTGAGTGTCACGCCGGCGAGGTACGGTCCGCGCAGGCGCGCCGCGGCGAGCCCCAGCAGCCAGCCGAGTGCGGCCGACACGACGACCGCGACCAGCATGCCCGTCAGGAATCGCGGGATGCCGGTGATCCCGGCATCCGTCATCGCATTCGCCGTCAGCGCGTAGCCGTAACCGCCTGCGGCCATGAGAGCGGCCTGCCCGAGCGAGAGCTGCCCGCTCTGCCCGATGAGCAGGGTGAGCCCCGCGGTCGCGCAGAAGTAGGCCGCCACCGTGGCGAGCTGGAAGTTGCGATACGGGTCGAGCAGGAAGGTGCCGCCGATGGCGATCAGCGTGAGCACGGCACCGAAGACGAGCACGCGAGGGATGCCGCGCAGCGAGGGAAGCAGGCGGGTCATGCGCTCCTCGCCTCCCGCAGCGAGAAGATGCCGCCTGGTCGCACGAGCAGCACCCCGACGAGCAGCACCAGCACTCCGATGGGTGCGACGGTCGCGCCGAGGTACCCGGTCACGAGGGTCATCGCGACTCCGACGACCAGCCCGCCGACCAGCGCGCCTACCGGCGAGTCCAGCCCGCCGACAACGGCCACGGCGAAGGCGTAGACGAACAGCATGTCGGTCGCGTGCGGGTTGAGCCCCAGCTCGGTGGGCACGAGCAGCATGGCGGCCAGCGCGGCGACCGCGGCCGACAGCATCCAGCCGATCGTGACCATGCGGCCCACCCGCACGCCCAGCACACGCGACACCTCGGGGGCGAAGGCCGAGGCGCGCAGCTGGAGCCCGAGCGATGTGCGGGTGAACAGCAGCGCGAGCACCGCCATGACCGCAAGAGCCACGACGAGGACGAACACGTCGTACGGCGACAGCAGCGGCACGCCGCCGATCGTGATCGGGCTGTCGTCGAACGGCGCGCGCATCGGACGGTACTGCGCCCCGAACAGGATGCCGAGCAGCGACTGCAGCACCATCACCAGCCCGATGGCCACGATCACTCCCGACAGCGGGCTGCTGTGCGGGGCGAAGCGCATCAGGCCGCGTTCCACGCCGAGACCGAGCGCGGCGCCGGCGATGAGCCCGGCCGCCAAGCCGGCCCAGTACGAGCCGGTGAGGCCGGTCACCGCGAACGCGGCGTACGTCGCGACGAGTGCCATCGCGCCCTGCGCGAAGTTCACGATGCGCGCGGCGCGCCAGATCAGCACCAGGGACAGCGCGAACAGCGCGAAGATCGCGCCGCGCGCGAGGCCGGTGGCCAGGAGGAAGAGCAGTCGGTCCATCAGAATCCCAGGTAGGCGTGTCGGAGGGTCTCATCGGCGGCGAGGGCCGCGGCCGGCGCGTCCGCCACGACGCGGCCGAGGTCGAGCACGACGCCGCGATCGGCGATCGACAGGGCGCTGGTGACGTTCTGCTCGGCGAGCAGCACGGTCAGCCCACGGCTGGCGGCGGCATCCCGCAGTGTCCCCATCAGCTGCGCCACGACGAGGGGCGCGAGCCCCAGCGACGGCTCGTCGAGCGCGAGGATCACGGGCTCGGCGATCAGCGCGCGCCCGACGGCGAGCATCTGCCGCTCTCCGCCGGACAGCTGGTGCCCTGCGCTCGCGCGGCGACGGGCGAGGGGCTCGAACAGGTCGTAGATCTCCGCGATGGCGCGCTCGCGCGGTGCCCCGCGATGCCGCCAGAGCGAACCGAGTCGCAGATTCTCGTCGACCGTGAGCTCGGCGACCACGCTCTGCCCGTCCGGCACGAGGGCGAGGCCTCGGCGGGCACGGTCCTCGGTGCGCAGGTCCGCGAGGTCGTCGCCGTCGAGGACGAGGGCGCCGGATGCCGCCGGCACCAGCCCGGCGAGCGTGCGCAGGAGGGTGGTCTTGCCGGCGCCGTTCGCACCCAGGAGCGCCACGACCTCGCCCGGAGCGAGCGCGAAGCCGACGCCGTGGAGCACAGGCGCCCCGCCGTACCCCACGGTGAGGTCGCGGATCTCGAACGCGCCGCGGTGCGCCACCGCCTGCGGCTGTGCGTCTGCCCGTCTCATGCGCGGGCCTTCACGCCGAGGTACGCCTCTTCGACCCGCGGATCCGTGCGCACCTCGTCGGGGGTTCCGCGGGCGATGACGCGGCCGAAGTCCAGCACCACGATGCGGTCGGCGAGACCCATGACGAAGTCGACGTGATGCTCGACGAGCAGCACCGCGCAGCCGGTCGCGGCGACGCGCGCGATGACTTCGCCGAGACCCGCGATGTCATCGGCGCCCAGGCCGCCCGCCGGCTCGTCGAGCAGCAGCAGGCGTGGGGTGGTGACGAGGGCGCGGGCGAGCGCCACCCGCTTGCGGTCGGGATACGACAGCGTGGTCACCTGGCGATGGGCCAGGTCGTCGAGGTCGAGCGCGCGCAGCTGCGCCGCGACCAGATCGTCGTCGTCGCGTCGGCCCGACACGGGCAGCAGGACGTTCTCGCGCGCGGTGAGTCCGGCGAACAGGCCGAGCCCCTGCAGGGTGCGCGAGACGCCGCGCGCGCTCAGTGCGGCGGTGCGCCGCGGTGCGGCGGTGCCGTCGATGCGCACCTCGCCGCGGCGCCGGACGAGCCCGCAGACCGCGTTGAAGACGGTGGTCTTGCCGGCGCCGTTGGGCCCGATGAGCGCGACCACTTCGCCGGGACGGACGTCGAACGAGACGCCGTCGAGCGCGGTCAGGCCGCCGAATGCGACGCTCAGGTCGCTCACGTCGAGCCGCGCGGGAGCGCGGTCGTCGGCATCGGATCGTACGTTCATCGGCACCTCTTCGTGTCGGGTGCGCCCACTGTAGCGTAGAAACCGACCGGGCGGTATGTTCTTGTTGCATGATCGTGATGTGGGCGAGATGGGGGCCGTGCGGCGCGTTTCGTCTCGGTCGCTGCGCTCCCTCGCTCAACGACCGGGCACTCGCTGCGCTCCGCCGCTCAACGACCGGGTACTCGCTGCGCTCCCGCGCTCAACGACCGGGCACTCGCTGCGCTCCCTCGCTCAACGACCGGGTACTCGCTGCGCTCCGCCGCTCAACGACCGGGTCGCGTCTGCGCTCCCTCGCTCAACGACCGGGTCGCGTCTGCGCTCCGCCGCTCGAGGACCCTCGGCGACGCACGACACGCGGTCGTTGAGCGAGCGCAGTGAGACGAAACGCGTCTCGGGGCCGGACCGCGCCTACTTGTGCGGGATGCCGGCGATCATGCCGCCGTCGACGACGAACTCGGCTCCGCTCGTGAACGACGAGGCATCCGAGGCGAGGAAGACGATGGTGCCGGCGAGATCCGACGGCTCGCCCGGCCGGCCGAGCGGGATGTCGAGATGCGCGGGGTCGATGCGCGTCGTCATGTGCGTGTTGATGAACCCCGGATGCACCGAATTGACCCGGATGCCGAACGGCCCGAGTTCGACGGCGAGCGACTGCGACAGTCCGCGAACGCCGAACTTGGCGGCGGTGTAGCCGTGCAGCCCCGGGCTCCCCCGCATGCCCTCGACCGACGAGATGTTGATGATGGAGCCGTGTCCCTGCGCCTTCATGATGGGCACGACCGTGCGGCAGCCGAAGAAGACGCCGGTGAGATTCACGGCGATGACGGCGTTCCACTTCTCGGTGGTGAGGTGTTCGATGGGCGCGGCGTTGGCGATGCCGGCGTTGTTCACCAGGACGTCGACGGCGCCGAACGCGTCGGCGGACGCCTGGACCGCGACATCCCACTCCCGCTCGTCGGTCACATCGAGGTGCGCGAACAGCGCGCGATCGCCGAGTTCTGCGGCGAGCGCCGCCCCGTCGTCGTCGAGGATGTCGGCGATCACGACGCGCGCACCGGACTCGTGCAGCGCCCGCACGTACGCCGCCCCGATGCCGCGGGCGCCGCCGGTGACGAGCGCGACCCTGCCGTCGAGCCCGAACCGATTCGCGCTCACGAGGCCACCTCCATGACGACACGGCCCACCGTGGTGCCCGACGCGAGCGCCGTCAGCGCCTCAGGCGCGCGGTCGAACGGCACGACGTGGTCGACCACCGGCCGCACCGACCCCTCGTCGGCGCGCCGGGTCAGCTCCGCACGGGCCATCTCGATGAGGTCGGGACGCACACCGGGGTACATCCCCCAGTGCAGCCCCACCACCGAGTAGTTCTTGACCAGCACGTGCCCGGCGGGCACGGTCGGGATCGTGCCGCCGGCGAAGCCGACCACCACGATCCTCCCCTCGAACGCGATGCATTTGGTCGATGCGTCGAACGCCGCGCCGCCGACCGGGTCGAACACGACGTCGGCACCGTGGCCGCCCGTCGCGGACTTGACCCCGGCGACGAGGTCGTCGACGCCTCGCACGAGCACGACCTCGGCGCCCGCCTCGCGGGCCACCGCTGCCTTCGCGTCGGAGCCGACCACCCCGATGACCCGCGCGCCGGCGGCGACGCCCAGCTGCACGGCGGCAAGACCCACGCCACCCGCGGCGGCGTGCACGAGCAGCCACTCTCCCGGCTGCAGCGCCGCACGCCGGTGGAGGCCGAACCACGCCGTCTGGTACGCGACGGTGAGCCCCGCGGCTTCGGCGTCGGACAGCGAAGCAGGGGCGGCCCACACGTCGGATGCCGGCAGCACCACGTATTCCGACAGCACACCGATCTTCGACCCGACGACCCGCTCCCCGACGGCGACCCCCGAGACCCCGGACCCCAGGGCGGCGACCGTGCCGACGAGCTCGATTCCCGGCGAGAACGGAAGCTCTGGCTTCACCTGGTACTCGCCCCGGCACAGCAGCACATCGGGGAAGTTGGCCGCGACGGCCACGACCCTCACGAGAACCTCCCCCGCTCCCGGCGCGGGGACCGGCACGGTGTCGAGCGACAGCGCTTCGGCGGGCTCACCGAGCCGTGTCACGCGCCACGCGCGCATCGACGCGGGCACGACCGCCGCGGCGGCGTCAGCATCGACGCTCAGATCAGGTTCCGGCATCCGTTCTCCTCAGACTGGTCAGGAACAGGTCGGTCAGCTGCTCGGCGACGAGCGTCTTGTCTTCGGGACCCTCGGGCGAGTACCAGTGCGAGAGGTAGTGCACGTCGCTGAAGAAGTGGGCGACGAGCATCGCGAGCGGGATGTCGGTGCGGTACAGGCCCTCGGACTGCCCACGCGAGATGAGCTCGGCGAACTCGTCGTGATAGGCGCGCCGGCGGCGGGTGACCTCCTGCTGGCGGGGCGCGGACAGCATGTTGAGGCTGCGGAAGAACACCGCCCCCTCCTCCATGGAGTCGATCGAGGTCTCGAGCACGTCGACGCAGACCGCGCGCAGCACGTCGTCGACGGTGCCGCCGCGGGCGATGATCTGATCCAGGTGCGCCTTCTGCAGCGTCAGCAGCCGCTCGTAGATGCCGAAGAGCAGATCGTCCTTGGACTCGAAGTAGTGGTACATCGCGCCCTTGGTGACGCCGGCGGCCTCGACGATCTGCTGCACGCTCGTGTTGGCGTACCCCTGGCGGGCGAACAGCTCGACGGCGGCGCGGGTGACGTCGTCGGCGACGTGGGAATCCTTCATGCCTTCATCCTTCACCCGAACCGGTCGCGCTTCCCGTCACGTGAGGGGACGGATGCCGGCCCCGCCATCGATCGCGACCGTCTGGCCGGTGATCCACGCGGCGTCGTCCGAGAGGAGGAACGCGACCGGGCCGGCGACGTCGGCCGGCTCGCCGAGCCTCGCCAGAGGATAGGCGGCGGCTGCCTCGGCCTCGTGCCCTTCGTACAGGGCCCGGGCGAAGGCGGTCTTGATCACGGCCGGAGCGACGGCGTTCACGCGGATGCCGGGCGCCAGCTCGTACGCGAGCTGCGCGGTGAGGTTGATGAGCGCGGCCTTCGAGATGCCGTAGAACGCGATGCCGGGGCTGGCGCCGAGACCGGCGACCGAGGCGATGTTGACGACGGAGCGGGAGAGCCCCGCGGCGATCGCGGCGCGCGTCCAGTCGAGGGTGGCGACCACGTTGACCTCGAGGATCTTGCGCGCGGCCTCGGCCTCGATGTCGACGATCGGGCCGTACACCGGGTTGATGCCGGTGTTGTTGACGAGGTGGTCGAGACCGCCGTGGCGCCCCGTGATGTGCGCGAACACGGCGGCGCGATGATCGGCGTCGTCGGCGCGACCGGCGACCGCCGAGGCGGCGTCGCCGAGCTCCGCGATCGCAGCGTCGAGCGCGTCCTGCTTGCGACCCGTGAGCACGACCGCCCCGCCCTCGTCGACGATGCGCCGGGCGATCGCGAAGCCGATGCCGCGGCTGGAGCCCGTCACGAGCGACACCGTGCCCTCGAAGCGACGGGTGTGGTCGATAGGGGTCATGGCGCCTCCTTGCGACATACCGGCTGGTCGGTTTTCCCACGTTAGCAGACGTCTCTGCGTTTCGACTCGCAAGCTCGCTCAACGAGCGGCCCCTCGGTGGCGACCGAGACGAAACGGGTGACACTGAGTACTATGGTCGGTGGGATTCAGTTCCACCCGAACCGGATGCCTCACCATCCGTCCGCACGCGTCAGGAGCCCGATCGTGACCGACTTCCAGCCCCGCCCCGGTCAGAGCGTCGAAGGCTACGACGTCACCGCCCGCCGCGGCACCGACTACTACGCGGTGTTCGCCGACATCCCCGCCGCCGACCGTGAGGCCTGGGAGCGCGCCGAGGCGTACATCGACGAGGTGGGCACGCGCATGCTCGACGCGTGGGACACCGCCGAGTATCCCCTCGACATTGCTATGCGCGCCGGCGAGCTCGACCTCTTCAACGACGGCATCGTGCACCCGTCGCTCACGCGCCTGTCGCCCCTGGCGGCGGGCCTGGTGAACATGGAGATCTCGCGCGGCGACGGGTCGCTGGGCACCGTGCTCGCCGTCCAGGGCGGCCTCGCCCTGCGCACCCTCGCACTGTTCGGCAGCGACGCGCAGCAGGAGCGCTGGCTGGTGCCCGTCGCCCGCGGCGAGGTCCCGGCATCCTTCGCCCTCACTGAGCCCGACCACGGATCGGACTCGGTGTCGCTCGAGACCGTAGCCCGGCGCGCCGGCGACGACTGGGTGCTCGACGGCGCCAAGAAGTGGATCGGCAACGGCGCCTCCGGCGGCATCACGTTCGTGTGGGCGCGCGTCGACTCCCCCGGCGACGAGTTCCACGGCGCGGTGCGCTGCTTCCTCGTCGAGCAGCAGACGCCGGGCTATGTCGGCACGGTGATCCAGGGCAAGGCGTCGCTGCGCGGCATCCATCAGGCGCACATCGTGCTCGACGGTGTACGCGTGCCGTCCGATGCCGTCCTTCCGGGAACGAAGAGCTTCAAGGATGCCTCGACCGTCCTCTACTCGACGCGGTCGGGTGTCGCGTGGTCGGCGCTCGGTCACGCCACCGCCTGCTACGAGGCCGCGCTCGCTTACTCGCAGCAGCGCATCCAGTTCGGCAAGCCCCTCGCCAAGTTCCAGATGGTGCAGGAGCGCCTCGCGAACATGCTCGAGGAGCTCACGGCGATGCAGCTCTACTGTCGCTGGATGGCCGACCTCGAGGAGCGCGGCGAACTGCGTCCTACGCAGGCGTCGCTGGCGAAGTACCACAACACCCGCGCCGCACGACGGATCGCGTCGACGGCGCGCGACATGCTCGGCGGCAACGGCATCCTGCTCGAGAACGGCGTCATGCAGCACATGGCCGACATCGAGGCGATCCACACGTACGAGGGCACCGAGAGCGTGCAGGCACTGCTCATCGGCCGCGACATCACCGGCATGAGCGCGTTCGCTTAGTCGGCCCGCGCCACGCGCGCAACCCGCACGCCCCGGATGCCGGGGACCAATACCCTCGGCTCATGGGACTGTTCCGGAACGACCCGCAGCGCGTCGTCGTCGAGTCGCACGATGTGGAGCCGCGCGCCACCCGTGCACCGTGGAGCCTGTGGGCCGACGGCTTCGGCAAGCTCGGCATCCGCTCGATCCAGATCATCGTCGTCGTCACGGTGGCTGCGGGCATCATCTTCGCGATCCAGCAGCTCACCCTCGTCACGATCCCGCTCGTGATCGCGCTGATCCTCGCGTGCGCATTCAACCCGGTGATGAGCTGGATGCGGCGGCGCGGCATCCCATCGATCCTCGCGACGCTGATCACGCTGCTCGCCATCGTGGTGATCCTCGGCCTCCTGAGCTGGCTCATCGTGTGGGCGGTGCGCGACCAGTGGGACGACCTGTACGCGCAGGCCGAAGACGGCTTCCAGCGTCTGCTCGCCTGGATGCAGACGCTGCCGTTCGACTTCGTGCAGCCTGATCAGCTCGATGAGTGGGTGAAGACGCTCACCGACTTCGTCACGAGCGCGCAGTTCGGCTCCGGCGCGCTCGCCGGTGTCGGGGCGGTCGCGAACTTCGTGACCGGGCTCGTGCTCATGGTGACCATCCTGTTCTTCTTCCTCAAGGACGGTCCGCAGATGTGGGAGTTCATGCTGCGGCCGTTCCGCGGGGCGAACTACCTGCGCGCGCGCCGCATCGGCGACAAGACCACGACGGTGCTGGGCTCGTACGTGCGCGGCACGGCCACCGTCGCCGCCGTCGATGCCATCGGCATCCTGATCGGTCTGCTCATCCTTCAGGTTCCGCTGGCGCTCCCGCTCTCGGTGCTCGTCTTCCTGCTCGCCTTCATCCCGATCGTGGGCGCGACAGTGGCCGGCATCGTGGCCGCGCTCGTCGCACTCGTTGCGAACGGGCCGATCAACGCCCTCCTGGTCGTCGGGGTGGTCGTTCTCGTCAACCAGCTCGAGGGCAACTTCCTGCAGCCCGTACTCATGGGCCGGTCGATGAAGCTGCACGCGTTCGTCATCCTGGTCGCCCTGACCGTGGGCACGGTCCTCGGCGGCATCGTCGGCGCCGTGCTCGCGGTGCCCATCACCGCCGCGGCCTGGGGCGTCATCCAGGTCTGGGACGGCCCCGACCTCCCCGCACGCTGGGCGCGGCCGAAACGGCCGGTCGCGGGCTGAGGCCCCGCCTGGCGCAGCTGAGGCCTCGTCGGCGGCAACGGTCTCGTGCGCGCCGTCTTAGGCCGCGAGGCCGTCCGTCTAAGGCACCCCAGCCGTCAAGACAAGGCGATCGCCCGATGGGGCGGACCCGCCTTAGCGAGGACAGTCGTACCTGTCAGCACAACCGGAACCCTCCGACGTTCCGCCGCAGACAGGAGAGACTCATGAACGACACCACCTTCACCGGCTACATCCTCGACCAGCACCGCGCGGCAGACCTCGTTCGCGAGAACGAGCTGATGGTCGCCCACCGCGAGCAGGGCCGCGCGGTCGAGCGCCCGCACGGGCGCACGCTCGCGGCGTGGTTCCGCACCGCGACCCACCGCGACCCGCGCACCGCGGCCGTCGCGTAGCCGCACCCCCGCCCACGCATGGGAGGTGCCACCATATGAGCATGCCCGCACTCCACTCGAGCCCGCGCATGGTCGGCCGGCAGACCGAGCTGGCCGCGCTGCTCGAGGCGTTCGACGCGGGCGTCGGCGGCACTCCGCGCACCGTCGTGGTGCGCGGCGAGGCGGGGGTCGGCAAGACGCGGCTGGTCCAGGAGTTCCTCGCCCTCGTCACGGCGGATCCGCTGGGGGCGCGGACGGCACCGGATGAAGCCCCCGTCGTCGCCTTCGGCCAGTGCGTCGACCTCGGGCCGATCGGCGCCCCGTTCGGCCCCATCCGTCGCGTGCTGCGCGACCTGCACGCCGCCGTCGGCACGGACGCCCTGCGCGACGCAGCCGGGTCCGCAGCGGCGATCGCGAGCCTCGCCGCGCTCGTTCCCGGCATCGCCGACGAGCCCGCCGAATCCGACGAGCCCGCGGGCGAGTTCGCCGAGGCGATCGAGGTGCTCCTCGAGCAGCTCTCGCGGCGCCGGCATGTCGTCGTGGTGCTCGAAGACCTGCAATGGGCGGATGCCGCGACCATGGCGCTGCTGAAGACCCTGGCCAGCACGCTCCGCGGCCGGCGCCTCACCATCGTCGCGACGTACCGCTCCGACGACATCGACCGCTTCCATCCGCTGCGCCCGGTGCTCGCCGAGCTCGACCGCACCCGCTCCGTCGTGCGCGTCGAGGTCGCTCCGCTCACGCCGGACGAGGTGGCCGAGCAGGTCGCCCAGCTGGCAGGCGGCCTGGATCCGCGCGTCGTGGAAGCCCTCGCGGAGCGCAGCGGCGGCATCCCGTTCCTCGTCGAAGAGCTGGTCGACCTCGGCGACCGCGCCCTCCCCGACACGCTCCGGGAACTCGTCCTCGCCCGATACGCCCGCCTCGGCGACGACGCGCAACAGGTGGTGCGCACGATGGCCGCAGGCGGCGTTCACGTCGACGACGACGTGCTCTCGGCGGTGACGGCGCTCGACGAGCGCGCGCTCGATGCCGCAGTGCGCGAGGCGATCGACACCCGCGTCATCACGGCCGACGGCGCCGGCTACGCGTTCCGTCACGCCCTGACGCGCGAGGCGGTCGAGGCCGAGATGCTGCCGAGCGAGCGCGTGCGCGTGCACCGCCGCTACGCCGAGCACCTGAGCGACCATCGCGTCGACTCGCCCGACGACGCGTCCGCCGTCGCCGAGCACTGGCTCGCCGCCCGCGACCTTCCGGCCGCGTTCGACGCGACGGTGGCCGCGCTCCGCCAGTCGCGGTCGCGGTTCTCGCCCGCCACATCGGCGAAGCTGACCGAGCGCCTCGCGGAGCTCTGGGGTCAAGTGCCGGATGCCGAGACACGCGCCGGCACGACCCTGCCCGCGCTGCACCTCGACGCCGCGCAGGCCTGGCACGACCTCGGCGATTCCGAGCGCTCCCTGCGGTCCGCCAACGAGGGCCTCGCGGTCTGCCCCGACGATCCGCTCATGCGCGCGGCGCTGCTGCGGCAGCGGTACGTCCAGACTTTCAACCTCGAGCACACCGGCCGCCCCGCCGACCTCGACGAGGCCGTCGGGCTGCTGGAGGGCGTCGACGACCGCCGCGCCCGGGTGCTGCTGTCGCGTGTGCTCACCAACATGGCGATCGACGAGCACGGCGCGGATGCCGCAGAGCACGCCGCGCGCGCCATCGCCCTCGCGGAGGAGACGGGCGACGACCCCGCCCTGGCGGTCGCGCTGACCGTGGAAGCGTGGCGGCTCGCCGGCGACGAGGACCAGGATTCGGCGGCACTGGCGCCGCTGGAGCGGGCCGTCGCTCTGCGGCTGGACCCGCCGATGCGCGCCTACGTGGGCAGCGCGCTCACCCACATGCTGGTGACAGCCGGGCGCCTCCACGAGGCCGTCGTCGTCGGAACACAGCACTACGAAGACGTCGTCCGCGCCGGCATCGAACGGGGCTCGGGAGCGGCGATCGCCCAATCGGTCGCGTTCGCCCTCTTCGCCACCGGAGAACCCGAGACCGCGCTCCATTACGCGCGACGCGCGCGACGGCTGATGAGCCGGGCCGATGCGGCCTCCACGCTGCGATTGCTCTCCTCTCACCTGGTGTGGGACGACCGCCCGCGCGAACGCGACGACCTGCTCACGACCGAGCGCGGCCGCATCGAGGAGTCACAGCGCCTGTACCCCGACAAGGCCGTCTGGTGGGCGGTCGAGCGGGCAGACGCGGCGCTGACCCTTCACGCCCGGCAGGGGACGGATGCCGCCACCGCCGTGCTGGCCGCCGCCGAGGATCCGGAGGGCAGCCGCAGCACTGTGCGCCGCTATGCCGTGCTGACGGCGGCGCTGCTGACGCACTCCCCCGGCCGCCCAGGCGACCCCGGAGTTCGGGCGCGCATCGAACGAGCCCTCGACGGCTGGCCCGACAACGAGCTCGCGGGGCGCGTGTCGAGATTCGTCCGCGCCGTGCTCGCGGACGGCGACGGCGCCCCGGCCGACGATCGCGTGACGGCGTGGCGCGCCATCGTGGACGAGCTGACCCCCGGCGGCATGCCGACGTGGCACCTGCAGACGGCGCGCTGCCGCCTGGCCTGGGCGTTGATCGACGCCGGTGAGCGCGACGACGCCGCGGACCTGCTGGCCGCGATCACGGCCGAGGCGCCTCCGCTGGGTGTCGCGCGCGCGGCGCGCTGGGCGACCGAGCTCGCGACGCAGGCCCGGCTGATCCCCGGCACGACCGCCGCCGACGCGGGCGAGGGGATCGTCGCGTCCCTCACACCGCGGGAGCTTCAGGTGCTCGAGCTCATCGCCGAGGGCCTCACCAATCCGCAGATCGGCCAGCGGCTGTTCATCAGCCCCAAAACGGCGTCCGTGCACGTCTCGGC
Source organism: Microbacterium sp. ZW CA_36 (assembly GCF_044987475.1). Classification (NCBI taxonomy): domain Bacteria; kingdom Bacillati; phylum Actinomycetota; class Actinomycetes; order Micrococcales; family Microbacteriaceae; genus Microbacterium; species Microbacterium sp. ZW CA_36. The sequence goes on along the minus strand of NZ_JBJDRL010000002.1, from coordinate 189,353 downwards.
GATCCTCGCGAAGATCGGCGCGGCGAACCGCGCCGAGGCCGCCGCCCTGTACGCCGCTGCGGCTTCTGCGTCCGCGTCGGCCTGACCGGGTGCGCCGCGGGCGCGGCATCCGTCCTCGCTCCCAGCGCTGCGGTCCAGGAAACGCACCTTCCGGGTGCCGCGAACCTGCGAACCACGGACTTCACAGCCGCCCGACACGGGGTGTCGGGTGTCGGCGGACCACGGCAGGATGGTGCGCATGCCGTACGAGATCCCCGCGCCGATGCTCGCGAAGTCCGTGCCCGACGTCCCCGATGCGGCGAAGGTGCCGGGCGGGCTCAGCTACGAGCCCAAGTGGGACGGGTTCCGCGCGCTGGTGTCGTGGGACGGTGAGAACGTCGAGATCGGCTCGCGCGGGGCGAAGCCGCTGACCCGGTACTTCCCCGAGCTCGTCGAGGCGTTCGCCCGTGTCCTTCCCGAACCGTGCCTGCTCGACGGCGAGATCGTCGTGCCGGTCGACCGCGACGGTCGGCGCCGGCTCGACTGGGAGTCGCTGTCGCAGCGCATCCACCCGGCGGCATCCCGCGTCAACATGCTCGCCGAGCAGACGCCGGCGATGTTCATCGCGTTCGACCTGCTCGCCGTCGGCGACCGCGATCTGCAGAGCGAGCCGTTCGCGACCCGACGCGAGACCCTCGTAGAGTTGCTGCGCGATGTGCCCGATCCGGTCCACGTCACGCGCACGACCGACGACCCCGACCTCGCGCGGCGCTGGCTCGCCGAGTTCGAGGGGGCAGGGCTCGACGGCGTCGTCGCCAAGCCCCTCGACCAGCCGTACGCACCGGGCAAGCGCACGATGTTCAAGATCAAGCACGCGCGCACGGCCGACGTCGTCGCCCTCGGCTACCGGATCCACAAGTCCGGAGAGGGCGTCGGCTCACTCCTGGTCGGGCTGTACGGCGAAGACGGCACGCTCTATCCCGTCGGCGGCGTCGCCGCCTGGAGCAACGCGCGCCGCCTCGAGCTCATCGACGAACTGGCCCCGCTGGTCGAGCGCGATGCCGACGGCGAGGCACTGCACGGCGAGGGTGAGAAGTCGCGCTTCCAGGCCGGCCGCGCCGACTCGTCGTTCGTGCGACTGCGCCCCGAGCGCGTGCTCGAAGTGCGCTACGACCAGCTCGAGGGGTGGCGCTTCCGCCACACGGTGCAGTTCGAGCGCTGGCGCCCCGACCGCGACCCTCGCTCCTGCACCTACGAGCAGCTCGAGGTCATCGCCGCCTACGATCTGGCCGACGTCCTGGTCTGAGCCGACGATGGCCCGGAGGACGTCTTGTCAAAGGGTCATGCTCAGGACGATCCGGCGTGAACCGCTTGCGGCGAGGTGGTCTTCGACCCGGTGCATCCCGATCTTCTCGGCCACACGCTCGGAGGCGCGATTGTCCGGGTGGATGATGGCGACGAGTTCCCGCGCGCCGACGTGTTCGCGTGCGAAGTCGCGACACGCCGTCGCCGCCTCGGTCGCGAAGCCGCTACCTTGCCACGTCGCGGTGACGTGGTAACCCACCTCGAGCTTCCTGACACCGTTGACCTCCTGCCACGTCAGGCCGCAGTCTCCGACGAAGTCGCCCGCGTGCGTCTCGATGATCCAGAGCCCGTAGCCGTGTTCGGCATAGTTCCGCTGGTTCCATGCGATCCACGCCGCCGCCTGTTCGCGGGTCTTCGGCGCGGGGTAGAACCGCATCACGTCGGGATCACCCAACAGGCCCGCCATCGCGTCGAGGTCCGCCGGCGTCATCTGACGGAAGCGGAGTCTCGCCGTAGCTCGGGGAAGCACCTCAGCGACCCGCCCGGTCGGCGGCGGCCCGGTCGGCGGCGCGAACTCCACCACGGGGATGTGGGCGTCACCGCCCGCCGCGTAGTCCATCGCCCCGTGCAGGTGCTGCCACGCCTCGGGGTGCGCGGCCGCGTACCGGCGCAGCACCGTCTCGGAGTCCGCACGGTCGAGCAGGCGCACCTGCGCCCGTACCCGACGGGCGCGTCCGGTGCTGAGATAGGCGACGCCGTTCGCCCGGAGGTTGCGATACCACTGGGCGTGCTCGCCGAAGCCCGAGGCCACACGGATGGCGTTCCGCTCCCGTTCGACGACCTCCACTACGACGAAGCGCGGCTCGTGCGACACGCGTCCGAGGTGCTCGATCATGACCAGGCGCTCACCCAAGATCCACCCGAGTCCCGCGCGGTACAGCGGGATCGGCATCCGCATCAGCCATCGCGTCTCGAGGAGGCGCGCCGTGACGCGGTCGACCAGACCCGCAGCGCCGGCGGCCCGGCGCCCGCCCGCGCCGGCACCCTGCGGATCCCGCCGGCGAGCAGTGGGAAGCACGCGAGGATCGGTGAGGCCCTCACTCATCCTTCGGCCAGTTCTCGGGGTTGATGCGGCTCGGCTGAACGCGCGGCGGCTCACCCGGCATCTTCGGGAAGTCCGGCGGAAAGGGCAGCTCGCCCAGTCCGTCGTCGAGATCGCGCTGCCACCACTCGAGCAGCGTGTCGATGCGTGCGGGCTTCGCCAGCAGGTCCGCCCACGGGTCGCCGACCTCGGCGAGGCGCTGCGGCACGGTCCGCACCGTGAACGCGGTCGGGTCGACGCCCGCCTCGAGCTCGTCCCACGTGAGCGGCGTCGACACGGTGGCGGCGGGCAGCGCCCGCGGGCTGTAGGCACCCGCCATAGTCCGGTCGCGGTTCGCCTGGTTGAAGTCGATGAAGATGCGCTCGCCGCGCTCTTCCTTCCACCAGTTCATCGTCACCTTGTCGGGGAGACGCCGCTCCAGCTCGCGCCCGGCGGCGATGACGGCGTGCCGCACATCGAGGAACTCCCACTCGGGCTCGATCGGGCAGAACACGTGGATGCCGCGGTTGCCGCTCGTCTTGAGGAACGCCGTGAGACCCGCTTCGGCGAGCACGTCGCGCAGTGCGGGTGCGACGGCGGCGGCATCCGCGAAATCCGTGCCCGGCTGCGGATCGAGGTCGATGCGCAGCTCGACGGGGTTGTCGGTGTTCGCCGTCAACGACGCCCAGGGGTGGAACACGATGGTGTTCATCTGGACGGCCCACACCGCCGCGGCGATCTCGGTGAGGATGATCTGCGGATGCCGGCGCCCGCTGTTGTACGTGACCGTCTGGGCTTCGACGAAGGCGGGCGCGCCCTTCGGCGGGTTCTTGGAGTAGAACCGCTCGCCGTCGACCCCCTCGGGGAAGCGCTCGAGCGACACCGGCCGGTCGCCGTTCGCTGCGAGGAAGGGGCCGCTCACGGCGATCAGGTACTCGGCCAGCTCCTGCTTGGTGATTCCCAGCTCGGGCCAGATCACGCGGCGGGGATTGGAGATCCCCACCTCGCGATCGCCGTCCGGACCGGGCACGGTGAGGGTGATGCGCTCCGACGCCATGGGTCTCACCCTAGGCGCGGGCGGCGACATCCGTCACCCTGCGGCGGGGCTCTTCTCGACGGGGAACACCAGGTGCGTGACGCGCGTGCTCGGGATGATCGTCGTGGGGTCGCCGAGCCGCACGGCCGCCGGGTCCACGTCGGCGAAGTAGCGGTGGCCGCTGCCCAGCACGACGGGCACGAGGTCGACGGCGACCTCGTCGACCAGTCCGGCACCCAGCGCCTGACCGGCGATGGTTCCGGCCGCGAGCGCGACCGTGCGGTCCCCGGCGATCTCCTGCGCCCGGGCGATCGCGGCCTCGATGCCGTCGGTCACGAAGTGGGCGTTGCCGGTGTGGGCGTGCGCCCAGTCCGTCGGTGCCGCGTGCGTCAGCACGACGAACGGCACGCCGAGCGGATGCTCCCCCTTCCAGCCGTCGGTGATGTCGAACAGCAGCCGTCCGACGACGAGACAGCCGATCTGGCCGACCCACTCCCGCCAGTAGTCGGCGCTCGTCGGGGTGAGGTGGAACGCCGCGGGTTCGCTCGCGGTGACGACCTCGACGTCTCCGGCCTCGTACCAGTCGAACAGGCGGCCGGGATCGTTGTCCTCGTGCGCGACGAAGCCGTCGAGCGACATGGAGGCGGAGCAGACGACCTTGCCCATGGCTCAGCTCTCCCCGGCCAGCAGTTCGTCGAGCTTCTCGTAGCCTTCGCGCATGCCGCGCTCCATGCCCTCGGACTGCATGGCCTCGAGCGCCTCGACGCTCGAGAACACGCTGTGGTCGGCGATCCGCGAGCGGCCGCCCTCGAGCGCCTCGAAGCGGATGGCGTCGACGCTGACCTCGTCGGGCCAGCCCTCGTACTCGAACGTCTGGATGATCAGCTCGTTCTCGCGGATGGTGTGGAACACCCCGCGGAAGGCGTACTCGCCGTTGCCGTCCCGCTGGACGAAGCGGTAGCCGCCGCCGGTGTGGAAGTCCCAGTGCGTGATCTCGGTGCGCTCCTCGCCCGGCCCGATCCACTGCCGGAACAGCTCCGGATCGGCGTGGGCACGGAACAGGGCCTCGACCGGCGCGTCGAAGTCGCGCGTGATGTCGGCGTACGAGGTGCCGGGAACGGCTTCGATGATGAGCGGGTTGCTCATGATTCCTTCTCCTTCTTCGTATCGGTCGTGCGAGGGGTTCGTAAGGGGGGTGACGCGGGGACGGTGCTCGCGGCGGCCAGCACCGCGTCGAGCCGCCGGTAGGCGCGCTCGGCGTCGAGCCGGTAGCGGTCGATCCATGCCGTGAGCTGCTCCAGGGCGGCCGCCTCGAGATGCACGGGGCGGCGCTGCGCATCCCGAGACCTGGTGACGAGGCGCGCGTCTTCGAGCACCTTGATGTGGCGCGAGACGGCCTGCATGGTGATCGGGAACGGCTCGGCCAGCTCGCCCACCGTGGCGGGGCCCCGGCTCAGGCGTGCGATCATCGCGCGGCGCACGGGGTCTCCCAGTGCGACGAACGCCCGATCGAGCTCCTGATCGTCCATTGATCAACTCATCCCTTTATCAACGTCTATGTTGAATAGGGTACGCGCGGACGCGCGCATGTCAACCCCTGGATCGCACTAGGGACTGGTCGACAGCGCCCCGCCGTCAGTCGGTCAGGGCGAGCACCGGGGCGAGGTCATCGCGGGTGAGGCGGATCCACGGACCCGCGGGGTCCACGACGACGCCGGTGATGGCTGCGTCACCGCGCAGCGCCCGCGAGAGCTGGGCGGAGGTGATCGGCGCGGCGTTGTCGCCGCGGCCCATGACGGCGACCTCGAGTGGGTGCGAGTAGACCTCGAGGTACCGCGCGCCGTCGGCGTCGCGGCCCTCGGCGAGACCCGGCACTCCGCCTTCCGCCGTACCGACGGCGACCCACAGCGGCACGCGCGTGAGAGCCTCCGCCACCTTGCCGCCGACCTCCGGCGTGCGCTCGGCGGCGAGCAGCGTCTTGACGGTGAGCTCCGGGTCGGCCTGATCGACGGCGCGCTGCAGCAGCTCCTTCGGCAGCACGGCGCGCGACGGCGACGAGGCGGGGTCGATGATGATCCCGTCGTACGAGCTCGCGAAGACGTGCCGCAGCACCGTCAGCACCGGCTGACCCATGGCCGACGTGTCGGTGTCGCCATCGGCCTTGAGGCTCGCCTGCAGCGCGGCGCCGCTCGAGAACACGAGCGCGAAGGTGCGCTCGCCCGAGTTCGCGACCGCGAGCGGCAGCCCCTTGCCCTCGGCGAGAAGCGAGCGCGCGTCTCCCTTGACCCGGAGGAAGACGTGCCCCTGCAGCAGCTGCCGCGCGACATCCAGCAGCGCCTGCGAGGCCGGCGCATCGCCGACGCGTCCCAGAGCGGCGCGCAGCAGGACGTTGTCGCGAAGACCGGGCACGGTCTCGGTCTGCTCCGGCGCGGTCCGCATCCACTCGCGGGTGCCGAGCCGCGGACGCGGGCCGGACGACATCGGCTGGTCGCTCTCGGCCAGCTCCTCGGGTGCAGCGGGCTGCGGGGCAGCGGGGCTCGCGCCGAGACCGCCGAACGCTGAGACCGAGATCGACACGTTCGCCGCGGCATCCGTGTCCGCGTCCGCTGCGGGCGTGCTCACATTGGCGCCGTCGACGGCCGCCGCATCAGCCGGCGACGGCTCGGGCGAGGGCGTCGACTGCTCGGCGGGCTTCTTCGGACGGCGCGAGAACAAGGCCATTGTGCGAGCCTAACCCGCCGCCGCGAGACCAGTGCCCGGTTCCCAGGGCAGGCTCAGCCCAGCGCGGAGACCCCCGCGACGATCACGCCGATGCCGACCGCGAGAAGGGATGCCGCGAGCACGACGACTCCCGCCCACAGGAGTGCGATCGCGCGCCCCGGTCGCTGCGGGTCCTGCCCCAGGACCGACAGGAAGAACCCGCCCGGGATCAGGATCGCGCTGGCCAGCACCCCGACCGACGCCCACTGCCAGGCGAGCGCCGCACCTGCGGCCGAGGTGAGCAGCAGGCTCACCAGCCCGAGCAGCACGAGCACGCCGGCGTGGGCGTGACCGGCGCGGAAGAACGTCTTCTGCAGACCGTTGAACGGCAGACCGCGTGAGGCGATCCGGAGCAGGAAGGTGCCGCCCGACATGATGCCGATGACGGTGAGGATCGTCGCGCCGGCGACGATCGTGAGAATCGGGTCCATCGTGACCTCCGTTGGATAGTTATGCTCTCCAGTATTGGATAGCTATAGTATCCAGCACAAGACCCAGGAGGGCCGCGATGAAGATCTCTGAGCTGTCGGAACGAAGCGGGGTCCCCGTCGCGACCGTGAAGTTCTACATCCGCGAAGGCATGCTGCCTCGCGGGGAGAGCGTGTCGGCGACGCGCGCCGAGTACGGCGAGGAGCACCTCGCCCGCCTGCGACTCATCGCGGCGCTCGCCGATGTGCGCGGCCTGCCCCTGGTGCGGGTGCGCGAAGTGCTCGACCTGGTCGACTCCCCGCTCGACGACCCGATGGAGACCCTCGGACGCGCGGTCGGCGCGCTCCCGCCCTACGTCGACGGCGGCCGGGACGACTACCCGCGCGCCCGGGAGGCGATCGCGGCCCTCGGTCTCACCTACGACCCGGACTTCACCGCGGTGGCCCAGCTCGACGAGGCGCTGCGCGCGCTGGATGCGGCGGGGCTGGATGCCTCTCCCGCCGTCCTCGGCCGCTACGGCGGCGCGATGCGCCAGGTCGCCGCCGAAGAGGTCGCGCCGCTGGCGGGCATGTCACCCGCCGACGCCGTGAGCTACGCCGTGCTGGGCACCGCGATGTACGAGCCGGTCATGCTCGCGCTGCGCCGCCTCGCCCACCACCACCTGCTCGCGGAACGAACCGCGCACGACCCGGTTCGGTGAGCGAGTGAAGCGCGTCGCGACGCGTCGAGCCACTCGTGTGCGCCGGGTGCGCGCGTTTCGTCTCGCTCGTTCCTCGCTCGCTCAACGACCGAGAGAGAAGTACCGGTCGGTGAGCGAGCGAAGCGAGACGGTCAGAGCTTCGAGATCGGTGCGATCTTGATCAGCAGCTTCTTCGGCCCCGCCGAGTCGAAGCGCACATGCGCCACGCGCTTCGCGCCCTCGCCGGTGACGGCATCCACTCGGCCCTCGCCGAAGTCGTCGTGACGGATGCGGTCGCCCGGCGCCAGCTCGAGATCGCCGTTGTCGCGCACCTTGGACGGGATCTTGTTCGCGAAGCGCTCGAGGTTGCCGGTCGGCTCGCGGCGCGCGAGCGGCACGAGGTCGTCGCCGTACCGCTTGCCGGAGCCGGAACCGGACCCGCCGAAGCCGCCGCGGCGCGCGTTGAGCGCGCGCGACTGCGTGCCGCCGCGGGAGTTGACATCGCCCGGCGACTGACGCCAGTGCAGCAGCTCGAGCGGGATCTCCTGCAGGAAGCGGCTGGGCATCGCGACCGTGACCTCGCCGAACTGCGCGCGGGTCATCGCGAGCGAGAGGTAGAGGCGCTGACGGGCGCGGGTGATGCCGACGTAGAAGAGGCGCCGTTCCTCCTGCGGCCCACCCGGCTCCCCCGCCGAGATGCGGTGCGGGATGAGGTCCTCCTCGACGCCGGTGACGAACACCGCGTCGTACTCGAGGCCCTTGGCGGTGTGCAGGGTCATCAGCGACACCGAGCCCGACGCGTCTTCGAGGTCGTCGGCATCCGACACCAGCGCCACCTCGGTGAGGAAGTCGAGGAGCGTGCCCTCCGGGTTGTTGCGCGCGAACTCGCGCGCCACGGCGACCATCTCATCGAGGTTCTCGATGCGGGCCTCGTCCTGCGCGTCCTTACTGGCACGCAGCGCGTCGTAGTAGCCGCTCTTGTTCAGGAGCAGCTGCAGACCGTCGGCGACGGCGGTCGGCGGCGCGAGCTCGCCCGATGCGGGCAGCATGATCTCGGTCGCCTCGGCCAGGACCGCGTCGAGGTGCGCGATCGCCGCCTGGATCTTGGGTCCGACCCCGAGCGCGGACGAGTTCGCCAGCGCGTCACGGAACGTGATCTGCTGATCGACGGCATAACGCGAGATGGTCTCGATGGTCACATCGCCGATGCCGCGTCGCGGCCGGTTGATGATGCGGCGCATCGCCATCTCGTCGGCGGGATTCGCGACCGCCACGAGGTACGCGAGCGCGTCCTTGATCTCGGCGCGCTCGTAGAACTTCGTGCCGCCCATGATCTTGTACGGCAGGGCGGAGCGGATGAAGATCTCCTCCAGCGCACGGGACTGCGAGTTGGTGCGGTAGAACACCGCCATCTGCGAGTAGTCCACGCCTGCCCGCCGCAGCGCCTCGATCTCGTCGGCGACGAACTGCGCCTCGTCGTGCTGCGAGTAGCCGGTGAAGCCGATGATCTTCTCGCCCTCGCCGACGTCGGTCCACAGGCGCTTGTCCTTGCGGTCGAAGTTGTGGCTGATCACCGCGTTCGCGGCCGAGAGGATGTTCTGGGTCGAGCGGTAGTTCTGCTCGAGCAGCACGACCTTGGCGCCCGGGTAGTCCTTCTCGAACTCGCTGATGTTGCGGATGTCGGCGCCGCGGAACGCGTAGATCGACTGGTCGGAGTCGCCGACGACGGTGAGCGACGCGCCGTCCTCGGCGGCCGGCTCGGCCTCGAAGATCATCATCCCGCCGGAGCCGGCGAGCGGTGCGGCATCCGATCCGGGCGGGCGGGTCAGCTCGTGGATCAGCGCGTACTGCGCGTGGTTGGTGTCTTGATACTCGTCGACGAGCACGTGCCGGAACCGCCGGCGATACACGTCCGCCACCTGCGGGAAGGCGCGGAACAGGAACACCGTCTGCGCGATGAGGTCGTCGAAGTCGAACGCATTCGCCCGCTGCAGCTCGCGCTGGTAGGCCGCGAACAGCTCGACGAAGACCCGCTCGGCAGGATCGCTCATGTTCGCGGTGCGGGCGTAGGACTCGGCATCCGCCAGCTCGTTCTTCAGCTTCGAGATCCTCGACTGCGTGGCCGCGGGAGTGAGCCCGAACGCGTCGGCCTCGTGCTCTTTGACCAGCCGCTTGATCAGCGCACGGGAGTCGCCCGAGTCGTAGATCGTGAACGACTTCGTGAACCCGAACTGCTCGGCCTCACGGCGCAGGATGCGCACGCATGCCGAGTGGAACGTCGAGATCCACATGCCGCGCGCCGAATCGCCGACCAGGTGCTCGACACGCTCGCGCATCTCGCCGGCGGCCTTGTTCGTGAAGGTGATCGCGAGGATCTGGCTGGGCCACGCCTCGCGGTTGCGCAGCAGCGAGGCGATGCGCCGCGTGAGCACGCTGGTCTTGCCCGAGCCGGCACCGGCCACGATGAGCAGCGCCTGCCCCCGGTAGGTGACGGCTTCGCGCTGCTGCGGGTTGAGTCCGTCGAGCAGGTCTTCGTCGGAGCGGGCGCCGACGCGCGGCGCAGCGCCTCCGTCGAGAACGATCGGACGAATGGTCCCCGCAACGGGCGCGGTGGGAGTGGCATCGGTCATGTCCCACCAAGTCTAGGTCGCCCGGCCGACACCGGTCGGGCCCACTGCCGACCTCGCGGTCGCGGACGCGGCCGCGTCGTTCCTCACGACAGACGGGATGCCGCGGCCTTCAGCAACCGCATCGCGTGCGGGACCTCGCCGAGGCGTTCCCCCGCCTCGTCCCGGGCCACCTGGGCGATCCTGTCGTACGCGTGCGACAGCTCCCCCGCGCGCCCGGCGAGGGCGGCCTCATGATCCACACGCTGCGCGAGCAGCGTGGCGTCCCGGTGCGCGCCGAGCGCATCGTGGATGGTGTCGCCGGCCTCGACGAGTGCGTCCATCTCCTTCGTGAGCACGCCGGGAGCGGCGTCCCTTGCGGATTCCGCCACATACCGCAGGCGTCGCGCGGCCTTGCGAAGGGCGTGGTAGCTCGCATCCGTGCCGTCGAGGCGGGACTCGGCCTTCTCCACACGACGTGCCTGTCTTGCGACCGCCGCAGCGAGCACCTCCGCAGCATCGCGATCGGGGTCGACGGGATTCGCCGCATCGACGAACTCGCGCAGCAGTCGCCGCCGCTCCTCGGCGCGCGGCGAGCCTGCCAGCTCCACCAGCCGCTGTTGAGCCACCGAGTATGCCTCCTGCTCGGTGCCGACGAGCCGCCGTTGCACGTCCGGATCGTCGATCCCCGCCCGCTCCAGCATCTCGCCCGCGACTTCGGCGCGCACCTCGATGTCGCGCACGACGCCGAGCTCACGCCCCCACTCCGCGTATGCCACCCGCACGCGCTCGGCAGCGCGGGCGTCGAGCGCGTCGCGGAAGCCTCCGAGCACACTGCGCAGGCGCCGTACCCGCACCCGATGCTGATGCACACCGTCGGGCTCGTCGGCGAGCGCGGCCGGCAGGGTCGCCTCGACCTCGTCCGCGGCGCGGCGCACGATCTCGCCGAGCATCTCGCCGAGCGTCGGGCTCCTCCGCGACCTCTGCACGTCCCGAGCCTAGGGATGCCGCATACCTCGCGCGATCCCTTCGTCGACGACGGCCGCGGACGCCCGGAACTCCGCGGCAAGGGCTCAGAGCAGACGTCTCTCCGATGCCCACGCCGTCAGCTCGTACCGCGACGACAGCTGCAGCTTGCGCAGCACCGCCGACACGTGCGATTCGACCGTCTTCATCGAGATGAACAGCTCGGCCGCGACCTCTTTGTAGGCGTACCCGCGGGCTATCAGCCGCATGACCTCCTGCTCGCGCGCCGACAGGCGATCGAGCTCGTCACTGGTCGCGGCGGTCTCGCCGACAGCGGCGCCGAAGGCGTCGAGCACGAAGCCCGCGAGGCGCGGGGAGAAGACCGCGTCACCTTCGGCGATCGCGTGGACGGCGCGGCTGACCTCCGCCCCCGACGACCCCTTCGTGATGTAGCCGCGGGCGCCGGCGCGGATCACCCGCACCACGTCCTCCGCGGCATCCGACACGCTCAGCGCCAGGAAGCGCGTCGTCGGCACCGCCGGGCCGGCCGCACGGATCACGGCTTCGCCGCCCGCCGCGTCGGGTCCGGATGCCGTCGTGCCCTGGCCCGACGGCAGGTGCACGTCCAGCAGCACGACGTCGGGCCGCGTCGCCTCGATCACCGTCACGGCGGATGCGGCATCCCCCGCCTCCCCGACGACCTCGATCGAGCCGTCGAGGTCGGCGCGCAGGCCCGACCGGAAGATGGAATGGTCGTCCACGATCACGACTCGCACCGGCGCCTCAGCCATGTACGCCCTCCGTTCCCGCCGCGCCGCCGCCCGCCGCATAGGCCGGCGGAGCAGTCACGAACCGCAGGTGCACCTCGGTGCCTCCCCCCACTCCGCGGCGCACGGTCGCGGATCCGCCGGCGCGCCGCATCCGGCCGAGGATGGATTGACGGACACCGAGCCGGTCGTCCGGCACATCGGCCAGGTCGAAGCCGGGGCCGCGGTCCCGGACGTACACGTCCACGGCGTTCTCGTTGCCCTCGATGTAGACCGACACGTCGCCACCGGCATGGCGGGCGGCGTTGAGGATCGCCTCGCGGGATGCCGCCGCGACTTCGCCGCTCGCACGCTCGGCCGGCAGTCCCGCCGAGACGACGTCGATCCGCACGGGATAGTCGAGCTCGAGCGCGGCGGCGTAGTCGCGCAGATCGGTGGCGAGGTCGCTGTCGGCGGGAGCGTCGCCGTCGTAGAGCCACGCGCGCAGTTCGCGCTCCTGCGCGCGGGCGAGGCGGGCGACCTCGCTCGAGGCGCCCGCGCGGTTCTGGATGAGGGCGAGTGTCTGCAGCACCGAGTCGTGCAGGTGAGCGGCCATCTCGGCGCGCTGCTCCTCGCGGATGCGGCGCACCCGCTCGCCTGACAGCTCGCGCCATTTGTCCACGAGCATCGAGGAGTACACGAGCACGATCCCCACGAGGGGCATCAGTGCGTAGACGAAGCCTGCCACGCCGACCTGCTGGAGCGTCGAGAGCTGCGCGAGCAGCAGCACGATCAGCACCACCGTCACCGCGGCGCGGACGACGTTCTCGTGCCGGGGACCGCGTGCCGGGTCGCGCCGATCGACCAGCGTCGCCCAAGAGCCTGCCGCGACTGCCAGCACCGTCGCGACGAAGACGCCGCCGATCCACCCGGGGAGCGACGCCTCGACGACGCCGTTCCCGGCGAACACGGCGATGGCCGCGGCGGTCGCCAGCGTGGTGACGATGGACGCGGCCGTCAGGATCCACGCAACCGGCGCACGGCGCGTCGGCACCTGGGGGCCGTGGTCGTGGTCCTCGAGCGCGGGATCCCGCGGCGCGGGTGCACCGGGGCGATCCTCCTCGACAGCACCGCGCGAGCGCGCGTCGGCGCTGCCGCCGGCCCTGGGCACGACGTCGTCCCACGGCATGAAGAGCCACAGCCACGCATAGAGCAGCACGCCGGCGCCCGATACGAGCGCGAGCGCCAGGAAGGCGGTGCGCACCACCCAGACGGGCCAGCCGAGGTGCCGGGCAAGTCCGGCGGAGACGCCCGAGACCACGCAATCCCGGGGACGCCGGAGAGCGGGGCGCTCGAACGCCGCGTGCACCGCGGGGGCGGCGACAGTCGCGTTCGAGGGCATGCCGCCATCCAATCATCGCCCGCCGCCCCCGACCACACCCGGGGCACCAGGATCAGGGAAGGGTCAGGGGATCACCCCATAGCGGGCACCGTCACGTCGCCGCCAGGGTGGAGGCATGACCGACACCACCTCCGCTCCCCCTGCCGATCCGGGACCACCGCCGACCGCACCTCCCGGCGTGCAGACGGGCTCCGACCGGTTCTTCGCGTGGGTGCGAGGCCTCGGAATCGTGCGCGGAGACGCATGGCTGGGCGGTGTGTGCGGCGGCCTCGCGGCCCGTCTGCGGATCGACCCCCTCATCGTGCGAGGCATCTTCGTCGTCGTGGCGCTCCTCGGGTTCCCGGCGCTGCTGGTCTACGCGATCGCCTGGGCGCTGCTGCCCGACACGGAGGGCCGCATCCACCTCCGCGAGCTGTTCCACGGCCGCTACGACCCGGCCATGACCGGCATCTTCATCCTCACCGCCGTCGGCTTCATCCCGGTGGTGCCGTGGCTGCGGAACCTGCTGCTGTGGCCCGTGTGGGCGGCGTTCGGGGGCGGGTATCCCTCATCGATCTGGGACGTCGGAACGCCCCTCGGCGGCTTCGGCGTCATCATCGCGCTCGCGCTCATCGGGCTCGCCACCTACTTCATCGTCCGGTCGGCCCGCGCCGATCGCTCCCCGTGGGCGGGTGCGCAGACGGCTTCCGCGCAGCCCGCCCCGACCGTCGCGTCTCATTCGGGTGACGACGCGACCTCTCCCCTCGCGGCAGCCGCTGCGGGCGTCGTGGACTCGGCCGGTCGGGCGCCGGCCGAGTCCACGACGGGATCCGCAGGCACCGACGACGCCGAGGTCGCCGATTGGCGCGCCCGGCAGGAGGCGTGGCGCACGGAGCACCACACGTGGCAGCGCAGCCAGCAGGACGCGGCCCGCGCGGCCCGCGAGCAGGCGCGCCGCGAACGGGAGAGCGCGGGAACGGCGTTCGCCCGCGAAGCGGAGGAGCGTCGCCGCATCCGCCAGGCCACGCGACCGCGCACGAGCTTCGTCTTCGTGCTCACCGCCCTCGGGGCCGCGCTCGTCGCCGGTGCCCTCGCCGTCCTCGCCGCCGCCGCCACTCCTTTCGCCGGAGCCATCGGCGTATTCACCGCGGCCTTGGTCACGGCCCTCGCCATGGTCGTCGCAGGTCTTGTCCGCCGCCGCAGCGGCTTCCTGACCGCCGTGACCATCGTGCTGCTGGTGATCGGCGCGTCGGTGGCGGCGGCATCCGGTCCCGACCGTCTGGCGGTCGGCAGCGTGAATCTCGGCACGGCGACCTACGACCAGGCGGTGGTCCAGCCGTTCGGCAGCACGACGCTCTCGGTCTCTCCGCTGTCGCGCAGCGCAGACGTCCGCGCCGGCGACGTGGTCGTGACCAAGGGCTACGGGTACACCTACATCGAGGTGTACCCCGGCACGGCGCTCGAGCTCGACGCCACCCTCGGCAACGGCGCGCTGGAGTACAGCCGCCTGCCGGCAGGCGACGGCGGCGACATCGAGTCCGGCACGGTCGAGCCCGGCCGCGACGGGAGCCTCAGCTGGAGTGTCCGCAGCGAAGACTCCACCACCGACGCCGTCACGACCCAGCACATCACGCTCGACCAGCGCAGCGGCTCGGTCGAGGTCACCGTCTACGAGAAATGAGCCCCGCCATGAGCACTCCTGAGATTCCGGATGCCGTACCCGGCGCCGACACCTCCGCCCCGGTCGCCGACCTCGTCCCGCCCGCACCGGAGGCGCCGGCTGCGGCCCCGACCGTGCTCCCGCCCGCGTTCACGGGCAGCAGCCTGCCGCCCGCGTGGGAGCCTGCGACGGCGGCATCCGACCCGCCTGAGGCCGCGGCATCCGTCGTCCTCTCCCGTCCGCGCGTCCGGTGGGCGGGCATCGTGTGGGGCCTCGTCCTCGCCGCGATCGCCGCCGGCGCGGTGTGGTTCCTCACCGACCCGGCCCGTCAGGCCGCTCTCGCGTCGTGGCTGGTGTCACTCAGCCCCGCGACCGCGATCGCCGTCGCCGTGCTCGTGCTGGGCGTGTTCGCCCTCATCACGGGTGTCGTGGGCATCGCGCGCCGGGCGCAGCGCGGCATCGAGCAGCGGCGTACCGCCGCATCGGCTGCCGGCCTGCTCTGACCCCTTCGACAGGTCAACCGCGCTTCCACAGGAGAATGGATCGGTCCAACCTCCTGTAGAAGGCCGGTTGACCTGTCGGAGCGCCGGGGAGGTTACTCCCCCGGCAGCCAGGCCTCGATCGCGTCGACGACCTCGGGAGCGTCGGGCTTCGTCTGCGGCGCGAACCGCTTCACCTCACCGGACGGGCTGACCAGGAACTTCTCGAAGTTCCACGTGATGCGGCCCTTCTTGCCGTCGACGTCGGGCGTTGCGGTCAGCTCCTGGTAGAGCGGGTGGGCGTTGCGGCCGTTGACCCGCACCTTCTCGGCCATCGGGAAGGTGACTCCCCACGTCGTCGAGCAGTACTCCGCGACCGCCTCTTCGGTCGAGAGCTCCTGCAGGAACTGATTGCTCGGAAAGCCGATCACCGTGAATCCGCGGTCGGCATACTCCTTCTGCAGCGCCTCGAGCTGCTCGTATTGCGGCGACAGTCCGCACCGCGACGCGACGTTCACGACGAGGGCGAGTCGCCCATCGGTGAGCTCGCCGAAGGTGGTGCTCTCACCGTGGATCGTGGTGACGGGGATCTCTTCGAGGGTCATGCGTTTCCTTCCTTGCCGTTCATGAGGCGATGGATGCCGCGCGCGCGTCGTAGCCGCGCATCGAGGTGCGCAGCGACCGCAGCGTGCCGATGACGGATTCGGCCGCTGCGGGCGTGACCTGCATGGCCTCTGCGACGCAGCGCTCGATGTGGCCCAGCTCGCCCCGCACGGCGAGCGCGTGCGCGGTCGCGGTGATCCGCACCGAGCGGCGGTCGGTGGAACGGTGCTCGCGCTGGAGGTAGCCCATGCGCTCGAGCCGGCCGACGAGGCCCGAGACGCTGCTCGCGTCGAGGCAGAGCGCCTCGGCGAGCTCGCCCGGCGACACCTCGTCGCGCTCCCATACGACCGCGAGCACCATGAGCTGCTGGTACGTCAGGCCCCACGGCTCCAGCAGGTCGCGGTAGAGCTGCAGGGTCGCCTGCATCGACGTGTACAGCGCGAAGCACACCGACGATTCGAGCGGGGTGGCAGTCGTCGTCATGGCGAAAGCTTTGCATACAAACTATTGGCATACAAGGTACTCGTCTCGACGAGTCGCGCTGCATGCAGGGCCCCGCAGAAACGCGTTCGCGCCGTGCACCCGAAGGCACACGGCGCGAACGCGGTGGATCCGGCGCCGCCGCGGGCGGTCAGCGCCGTGGGATCACTCGGCGACCAGGCTGCTGCAGCCCTCGTCACCCGAGCCGACGCAGAGCACGAGGGTCTCGGCGTCGACGAGCGCCTGGGGCACCTGGAAGCTCCACACGAACGTGTAGGACTTCTCCGGCGTCATCGGCACGTCGACCGAACGCTGCGACACGGCGTCGGCCGAGAAGGACTCGTCCTCGGTCGAGCGCAGAACGGGCGCGACGTCGACGTCCGAGAGACCCTCGTCGGTGACCCACTGGGCGACGTTGACGGTCACCCACTGGTTGCCGGCTTCCGGCTCGTCCAGGACGGCGGCAGCGTTCTCGTCCGGGACGATGCTGCTCCAGACCTCGAGCTCGTTGCCGTCCGCGCCGACGCGCTCGTTGGCGGCCGCCGGCTCGGTGACCGACGACTCGACGACCGACGACGCGGCCGACGTGGGCGTGGCCTCGGGCTCGGCGGTCGACGCGCAACCGGCGAGGAGCAGGCCGGAAACGGCGGCGATGGACAGGAGTGCTGTGCTTCGTGAGCGCATGACGAATACCTCTTCGAATCGTTTCGGGGGATCCTTCAAAAATACTCCTCCGAAACGGGTGCTCGAGACCGGCCGGCGCCGCACTCCCTCCTTCAGGAGGGGGTGGAGAGCGCTCGCCCGCGTCGCCAGGGCAGCGCCAGCACGACCCCCACGACGAGCAGCACGGCCGCGAACCCGGCCGCGGCCCAGGGAGCGGCATCCGGGATCTCGAGGTAGGTCGTGATGCCGAGGATCCGCGCAAGGCCCCAGGGCAGCAGGCCCATCTCGTCGTTCCACAGCGTGAGCGCCGACTCGAGACCGATCACGCCGACGGCGGCGGACGGCACGAGCAGCCCAGCGCCGACGGCGGCCAGCACGTACCCGGTGGCGCGGCGTGCGCGCACCTGCGCGGCGAGCGCCCACCCGGCGGCGACGAACACCCAGACGAAGAGCGCGAAGGCCACCGTGATGTACACGGTGCGCAGCACCGGGTCGGTCCAGAACGCGAACCAGTAGCCGCCGGGCCCCGTGAACGACAGGGCGAACAGGGCGAGGATGCAGCGCAGCATCACGACGCCGCCGACCGCGGCGATGACCGGCCACGGCGACCGCTGCCAGACGAACAGCCGCACGACGATGGCGAACACCGCCCATGCGCCGATGGTGACCACCAGATGCGTCCATGACAGGAACGACGTCTGCACCGCCCGCGTGGCCACGAGCAGCGCGGCAGGCACGATCAGCAGCAGCCAGCGGTCGAGCTCGAGCATGCCGAGCGTCGACTCCCGCGCCCGCCACGGACGGGTGGAGGCGATCCAGGTCGCGCGGGCGGCGGCGGCACCGGGCCGGGCGACCAGTCGGGTGCGCGCGGCGAGCATGCCGATCACGACCCACGCGATCGCGAGCAGCAGCAGGCCGCGTGCGAGCCACGCCATCGTGAGGTCGCGCTCGGCCCGGTCCACGCCCAGTTGCGCCGCCGTGAGGTTGAACGCGGGGTAGTCGAGGTCGCCCTCGTAGCGCTCGAGATGCGTGGCGGCCAGCGTCTCGTAGGCGGCGCGATCGGCATCCCACTCGGCGTACGACTCGGGCGAGAGCGTGTCGTGCCACTGACCCTGGTGCAGGATCATCGCCCGGTACGCCTCGAGGAGCCGCAGGGTGTCGAGCTCGTAGTCGAGGGTGCCCACGAAGGCGTCGCGCATCTCGGCGGAGTGCCAGGTCGCGGCATCGGATCCCGTCACGAGATCGCGCATCTTCTCGACGGCGGCGACCGCCTGCGCGCCGTCGGCGATCGCCGCATCGATGCCTGCGCTCGAGGCCCCGGAAGCGGCGTCGGCGTCCGACAGCCCGCTGTCGCGCACGATCGCGTAGAGCACGTCCAGCACGGCGGAGTCGCCGGTGAGGATGTCCCACTCGAAGATCCACATCATGGGCGGCGGCTCGAGCCCGATCGCGAACACGCGCTTGTCGGCGAACTGCTGGATGTACATCCCCTGGGCGATGGCGTCGCGCGAGAGGGTCATGGCCTCGGCGATGGCCTGCACGGTCGCGGGATCGTCCGAGAACCACTGCCGCGCCCAGTCGGCGGTCACCTCGGCGACATCGGTCTCGGAGTCCTGCGCGAGCGCGGCGGCCAGCTGGGTGTTCAGCTCGTACAGCTGCCAGAAGCCCGATTTGAGGTAGAGCGACATGGGCCCGGCACGCCAGGGACCGCCGTCCTGCGTCCACACCCAGACGCCCTCGATACGGTCGTTCGCGGCGAGCAGCTGCTGCAGCGCCTCTTGATACTGCGCGCCGAGGTCGTTGGGGAAGGCGCCGAAGTTCTCGAACTCGCGACGGCTCTGGAACTCCACGATGCGCCGCTGATCACCCTGCTCGAGCGTGTGGTTCAGCGGCAGCCAGGTGTAGAAGTCGCCGAGCGTGTACTTCGTCGACACGATGAGCGCGGGCGAGTCGATGCCATCGAGCACGGCCTCGTACGACGCGTCGTTCGTGTGCATGTCGCCGACGGCGCCGACCCCCACGCTCCACGTGCGGAAGATGACTTCGCGATCGGATGCCTCGGCCTGCGCCGTGAAAGCCCCGAGCATCGTCCGCACGGCGTCGACCGTGGTCACTTCGAGCGCGGAGTAGTAGTCCCAGCCGCCGACGTCGTAGACGGGCCCCGCCTCGCCGATGCGGGTGAGCACGCCGTCGAGCGCCGGAACCGCCTCGTACAGCTCGTCCAGGCCTGCGGCGTAGACCTCCCAGAACTCGGGGTCCTCGGTGTCGAGCGAGCCGAACCGGTCGATGAGGTAGCGCTCGAGCGGTCCGGTGAGGGCGAGCATGTCGGTGCGCAGGAACACCTTCACGCCGAGCTCGTCGGCGCGCTCCCAGAACGGTGCGAACGCCTCTCGAAGCGCCAGGGCCTTGTCGCGGTGGTCGTCGCCCTCCGCGTAGACGGCGCCGCCCGGCACGTCGTCGAACGTGACGAACTCGACGAATCCGGGGAAGGCGACGGCGTTGATGCCGTTGGCGAGCGAGTGGCGCAGGAAGCCGTCGAAGTCCTCGTACGCCGCGGCGAGCGCCGTCTGGTCGATGTACGGCGACTCGGGCTGCACGACGGCGGCGAACGCCTTCGACGCGTGCGAGTAGTCGTCGCCGCTCTCCCACTCGGCCGGGTCGGGGATCACTCCGACGGCTCCGAGGTCGCTCATCCGCAGCGGAAGGCGGGATGCCGGGTGCTCACCCAGCAGGTCGGTGAGCGGCTGCGCGGCGCGCGCCTGGGCGGCCAGGTCGTAGATCGCCCGTGTCGCGCCGGCCTCGGTGGCGGCGCTGATGCGCAGCGCCGCGGGGTCACCGTCCAGCGTGTAGCCGTCGGCCGCGTCGTCGGCGTCCGCGTTGGCCATCTCCACGGTGAGGGATGCCGCGCCCTCACGCGCGGAGGCATCCGCGACGGCGTCCCGCAGCTCGTCGATCGCCACCGTGACGCGCTCGGTATCGGGCACGTCGAACGTAGCGAACTCGGGCGGGGCCACAGCATCCGTCGCAGCCGCGATCACCGGCGCTGCGGGCTGCATCTGCGCGGCCGGCTCGGTGCGGATGCCGAGCGCATCGCCGACCACGAACGCGACTCCCCCACCGATCGCGAGGAGCACGATGGCCGTGACGGCAGCGAGGATGCCTCGCCGTCGCGCCGTCGTCATCCTCTGATCCTAGGTGTGCGCTCGCCGCGCCCCTGACCGTCGCCCGAGGACGTTGTACACCTGTTGTGAGCCCCCCGCTCAACGACCGCAGGCCTCACCCGGTCGTTGAGCGAGCTCGCGAGTCGAAACGCCCCGGACCAACAGCACACGTCCATCCGAGGCGTTTCGTCCTCGGGCGCCAGAGCGCCCTTCGCTCAACGACCGCACGCCCGACCCGGTCGTTGAGCGAGCTTGCGAGTCGAAACGCAGAAACGAAACGCCCCGGACCGACAGCACACGTCGATCCGAGGCATCCGTCCCCGCCGTCCTAGCTGCTCTTGCGCATCGCCCGGATGCCGACGGCGAGGCCGACCACCGCCAGCACGACCGCCGCGACCCAGCCCCACAGGACGGTGATGTCGCCGAGGTCGCCGGCGAACAGCGCCCGTTCGGCCTGCACGACCCAGTTGATCGGATTCACGGTGGCGACCGCGCGCATCCACGCAGGAGCCTCGTCGAGCGGCAGCAGCATGCCCGACAGGATCAGCAGCGGGAAGATCAGGGTCTGCTGCACGCCCCAGAACAGCCACTCGCGGTCCTTGGTCTTCAGCGCCAGCGTGTACGACAGCGCCCCGAGTCCGATGCCGAACACCGCGAGCAGGGCGAGCCCGATCACCAGTCCCGGCACGTTGATCGTGAAGCCGAACGGCCATGCGATGAGCACGATGATGAGCGCCTGCACGACGATCGGCGCGATCTCCTTCAGCGCGCGACCGACCAGCAGCGACGAGCGCGCGAGAGGGGCGACCAGGGTGCGCTCGTGCGAGCCCGTCATCATCTCGTACTGCAGGTTCGAGCCGGTCGCTCCGGTGCCGAACAGCACGATCATCACGAGCACGCCGGGCACGAACCACTGCAGGGTCTCCCCCACGGGCTGGCCGGACGAGCCGACGAGGAGCGGCGCGAAGAGCCCGAGGAACACGAGCGGCTGCACCAGGCTGAAGATCAGCGTGAACGGGTCGCGCACGACGGGCTTCAGTTCGCGCGTGAGCACGTTCCACGTGTCGCGCGCCGGGTTCGCCCGCACCGCGGTGTCGGGCCGGGTCTGCGTCTGGGCGGTCATCGGTTCGCTCCTGTCTTCTCGGTCGCCGGTTCGGTGGTTCGGGATGCCGCGTCCGCGTCGTCGGCGCTCTTCTCCGCGGCTGCGGCGGCGTCGGGCTCGCCCTCACCCTCGCCCTCGCCTTCGCCCGCCTCCCGCAGCGTGCGGCCGGTGAGCGCGAGGAAGACGTCGTCGAGCGTCGGCGGAACGCCGGTCGCGGTGCGGACCCCGAGACCCGCAGCATCCAGCGCCCGCACCGCCGCGGGCAGCAGCGCATCACCCTCGGGCGCCGTGACGGTCACGAACGTCTGCGCGGCGTCGTCGGCGGCTGCCTCGCCCGCGGTCCGGCGCACCTCGCGGTCGGTCAGTCCCTGCACGACGGCGACGGCGGCTGCGGCATCCGCCGGCGTCGCGAAGCCGAACGTGAGCACGTCCCCCGCGAGCTCGGCCTTGAGCCGCGTCGCCGTGTCGTCGGCGATCACGCGGCCACGGTCCATGACCATGACGCGTTCGGCGTAGCGGTCGGCCTCTTCGAGGTAGTGCGTGGTGAGGAAGACCGTCGTGCCGTGCTGTGCGCGCAGATCGATGATGTGCTGCCACAGGTTGGCGCGGCTCTGCGGGTCGAGTCCCGTCGACGGCTCGTCGAGGAAGAGGAGCGGCGGCGCGTGCATCAGTCCGAGCGCGATGTCGAGCCGGCGCTTCTGCCCGCCCGACAGCTGCTGCACCGACCGCGTCGCGAAGCCGGCGAGGTCCAGCGACTCGATGAGCTCGTCGGCCCGCGTGCGCGCCGCGGCCTTCGACATGCCGTAGAACGCGCCCTGGCTCAGCAGCTCGTCGCGAGCGCGCTGCGAGAAGCTGCCACTCGTGAGCTGGCCGACATACCCGATGCGCGCGCGGACGTCGGCGGGCTGCTTCAGGATGTCGAAGCCGACGACCTTCGCCGTGCCCGCGGTCGGGGGAATGAGGGTCGTGAGCATGCGCAGGCTCGTCGACTTGCCGGCGCCGTTGGGTCCGAGGAACGCGACGAGCTCGCCGCGCGCCACCTCGAACGTGAGGTCGGTGACGGCCTCGACGGTCTTGCCTTTCACAGTGAAGCGCTTGGTGAGCCCCTGCGCGTGGATGATCGATTCGTTCGCCATGACCACAGGCTAGGAACCAATGCGGACAGTTCCGGTCCGCGATGTAGGGCAATCTTGAGTCATGTCCGATACGACGACGCGAGCCCTCTCGCTGCTGAACCTGCTGCAGACGCACCGGCACTGGCCGGGATCAGAACTGGCGGATCGCCTGGGCGTGACGGAGCGCACCGTGCGGCGCGACGTCGAACGGCTGCGCGACCTCGGCTATCGCATCGAGTCGTCGCCGGGCGCCGCCGGGGGCTACCGCCTCGAAGCCGGCAGCGCGGTGCCGCCGCTGCTGCTCACCGACGAAGAGGCCGTGGCCATGGCGATCGGACTGCGGGTGGCGGCATCCCAGCGGCTCGTCAGCGGCCCCGAGACGACCATCACCGCCCTCGCGAAGCTCGAGCAGGTGCTGCCCGCTCCCCTGCGCCGCCGGGTCACCGCGCTGGCCGAGGCCGTGCAGCCGGCGGGCCTCAATGCCGGCGCGGCGGTCTCGGGCGAGGTGCTCGGCGAGCTCGCCCTCGCCACCCGGGACCATGAGCGCGTGCGCTTCACCTATACGGCGGCATCCGGCGAGGTCACGCACCGTCGCGTCGAGCCGCACGCCCTCGCACCGGCCGACCGACACTGGTACCTGCTCTGCTGGGACCTCGAGAAGGCGGATTGGCGCACGTTCCGCGTCGACCGGCTGGCCGGCGTCGAGCATACGCGCGTGCTGTTCGAGCCGAAGCCGCTCACGC
Organism: Microbacterium sp. ZW CA_36; assembly: GCF_044987475.1. Classification (NCBI taxonomy): domain Bacteria; kingdom Bacillati; phylum Actinomycetota; class Actinomycetes; order Micrococcales; family Microbacteriaceae; genus Microbacterium; species Microbacterium sp. ZW CA_36. The sequence continues at coordinate 166,379 of NZ_JBJDRL010000002.1, read as the reverse complement.
CCGAGCAGATCGAGGAGTTCATCTTCGTGGCGCGGTCCTGGGTGCGCCAAGCGGTGGAAGCCGACGCGGTGATGCAGCTGCCGCTCGAGGCGATGCGCGACTACTTCGGGCAGTGGGGCCAGGGCGCGACGGCCGAGGACGACGAGCGCACGCGGTGGCCGGTCGGGGGCGGCGACTTCCGCGAGACCATGTACGGGCTCTCGTGGATCCCGGCCGGCGTCGAGTACACGACCGACCTCGCCTCGCCGGCGCGGGATGAGCTGCGCGAGACCCTCGAGCGGATGCTGCGCGCCCTGGACGCGCCGGCACCCCCGGTCCCACCGCAGCGCGTGAAGGAGCGCGAGCGGCAGCTGCCCGCCTGAGTTCGCAGGTGGTTGAGCAAGGGAGCGCCAGCGACCGAGTCGCAACACAGGTGGCGTTGCGCAGAAGTCACGGCGTTTCGTCTTCGGGCGCCAGAGCGCCCTCCGCTCAACGACCGGCGGCGGGCCAGACGACCTCGGTCGTTGAGCGGGCGAGCGCCAGCGAGCGAGACGAAACGCCTCTGCGTTCGGTAGAAGTCAAGGCGTTTCGTCTTCGGGCGCCAGAGCGCCCTCCGCTCAACGACCGGCGGCAGGCCAGACCCCCTCGGTCGTTGAGCGAGCGAGCGCCCTCCGCTCAACGACCGACGGCCGGCCAGACGCCCTCGGCTGACGGTCTACGCGGACCTCGCGCGTCTCAATTCGTTGAGCAGGAGCCGGTTGGGCTCTCGCCATCGTCGTTGCGGGTCGACCCAGCCCGGTGGTCGCACTTGCGGCATGCCGTCGATCATGCGGATCTCCCACCCGCTGGTCTCGATGCCGCGGTGGTGGTGCCAGCACAGCAGCACGCCGTTGTCGACCGAGGTCGGACCGCCCTTCGCCCAGTCGACGACATGGTGCACCTCGCACCACGCCGCGGATACGGTGCAGCCCGGGATGACGCAGCCACTGTCGCGGGCGCCGATCGCCTTGCGCTGCCTGTGGTTGAACACGCGGTCTTCGACACGGAGCGCCTTGATCGCGCCGTTCGCCGCAAGAGTCACGCGGTGGATTGTTCCGTGGCAGCCGACGTGCCGGGCGAACGACGCCGGAACCGGCACCGGACCGGCTGCGCTCTCGGCGAACGCGACACCGTTCGGCGTGGCCAGGTCTTCCTCGGTCGTCGTGATGATCAGAGTCGGTGCGGCACCGCCCAGCGTGGGAGTCTCGGCCGCTCCGGCTGCTGCGGACAGGATGGACGCGAACGCATCGTGGCGCTTCTGGTCGATGGTGCGCGGATCCGGCACGCAGTCGTCCGGCGCGCCTTCAGCCTCAGCATCCACGAACCGCGGCCCACGGTCCTGCACGCGCGGGTTGAGGTGCGCGTCCACGAGCCGGTCGAACTGCGCCGCGACGTCTTCCGTGACGTCGCCGTAGATCCGGCGCAGTCCGCGACGCGACCGTCGGCTGACGCGAATCCCCCGCATCCGCTCCGAGTACTCCTCATCGGGGAGCGCGCCATCCGGGTCGAGGAACAACGCCCACGTGGTCGCCATGACCTTCAATTCGTGGATGCCGCACGCCGGCGCCTCGGCATCGCCCACGGCCGCCCCCACGAGCTCGAACTCGGCAGCCTCGAGCTCGTCGACCGAGCACCGCCCCTGCAGTGGCCGCAGTGCGTCGACGATCGTGGTCAGCGCATCGGCGCTGAGCCGCCCCGCCGCGAGCGCCGCACGCGCATGCTCGAGGGGTGCCGGCCGCGTCTGCCCGGTCAGCGTCACCCGGCCGGTGATCGCCTTCGCATCCCGCAGCCGTGCCCGCGCCGTCGAGCTCGAGACCAGCGTCGTCCGCTCCACGAGTTCCTGGGCCGACCAGCACCCGAACTGCGCCGTGATGGCATCGTCTCCGAACTCCGATTCGGCGCGACGCCCCACCTCGCCGGCGAGCGCGAGGCGCGCGGCATCCGTGATCCGCCCCAGGCGTTCGACGACAGCCAACGCATCGACCAGCTCGCGGTGCGACATGGCTCGTTGCGCCGCGCCACCGACCGCCGGGCCGAGGGTGTCGCCGAGCAGATCGGCGACGCTCCTCAGGTCGGCGAGTGGGAAGTTCATACCCCCATTCTGACGAGGGGTTCCGACATCGGAACCACACTAAAATACCCGATCAGCGGCATTTCTGTGGATAACTTCGAATCTGCCGACGAAACCCCGACCTGGGGAGGAATCGCGGCGCGAGCCGCCATGCGCGATCGCCCGAGACCCTCCGCTCGACCACCGCATGCTGGGTGTTCCGTTCGAGCGCTGCACTGCCCTGCGAACGCTGCGTCGCGCGACGCAGCGCGCGCAGGAACCTGCAGCACCTGTCCCTGCGCGATGGCGCCCAGCTCGTCGGACCTGAGCGCGAACGCCGGCCCGCGCCCGTGCCGCGAGTGCTCGCGCTACCTTCGTCCCATGACCGACGACATCGCCGCCCAGCTCGCCCGTGTGGAAGCAGAGGAGGCCGAGGTGGTACTCCCTCGCTTCGATCTGACGGATGCCTGGACCCTCGGTTCGCGCATGCGCGACGCGGCCGCTGCGGCGGGGCTGCCGATCGTGATCGGCATCACGCTCGGCGAGGCGCGGGTGTTCCATACCGCGCTGCCCGGCTCGAGCGCCGACAACGACGGGTGGCTGGAGCGCAAGACGCGTGTCGCCCGGCGATACGGCCGGTCGTCGTTCGGCGTCGGTCTGGCTTTCGCGGCCGCGGGCAAGAGCTTCGACACCGATGCGCGCCTCGACACGACCCTGTACGCGGCGCACGGCGGCGTGTTCCCGATCACGATCGAGGGCGTCGGGGTCGTCGGGTCGGTCGGCGTCTCAGGCCTTCCGCAGGCCGACGACCACGCGTTCGTCGTCGAGCACCTGCGCGCGTGGCTCGCCGACGTCTCGCGTTCCGACTCGTAGCGGCACGCCGCGTTCCCACGCGCACCCCTGGTAACCCGTCGGATTGCGCCATATCATTCGCCTATTCGGCGGTGTCTGCCCGAGTCGTGGACCGCCGGAACGCGCGGCACGGAGGGGGATGCTGTGACGTCAGCGACTCCCCCGGATATCCGGCTGAACGATCCTTGGACGGCTCTCAACGTCACAACGTATGCCGCGGGCATCGTCTATCTGCTGTTCCTCGCCCCGTGGCCCCGCGTCTTCTGGATCTTCGCCAGCGAGTTCGGCTTGAGCATCGCTGTGACGACGGCCTGGCGTGTCGGCAAGCCCTTCTGGCTCGAAGCGATCATCGTGGTCGCGACCGTCGTGCTGATCGAGGTCCTGCGCGCGGTCTCGCTGCCCGTGCTACGGCGGCCGAGCGTTCTGCAGAGGCTGAGCGGTCGGCCGGCCTTCAGGGATCTCGAGCTCATGCCGCTATCGCAGTTCAAGTTCCTGTTGCGGTGCATCGGCGGACTGAAGTTCACGTTCGACGCCGAGGGGGAAGCGCTGATGCGCTCCATCGGCACCACCGACGAGATCATGTTTCACGATGCCCTGAAGCGACAGTATGTCGCCAAGTACGGCGACGAGGGGTGGGCCGGCGCGTGGGAGCAGATTCGCAGCGCGTCGGTAGGCGAGACGACATTCGCCACAGCCATGAAGTCCGGACTGGTCGGCATCATCAGCCTCAAGAGGCGCACCCTCAGCGACATGCTGGTGGTGCCGGTGCTGCTGTACTTCTCGTTGTCGTTCCTGCTCCTGTCCGATGCACTCGTCCGCGGCGACCCGTTGATCCTCCTGCAGGCAACGCTGGTCGGCGGCTTGATGGTGTCGGGGCTGTCCTTCGCGCAGATGACCGTGATGCTCCGTCACGTCACGGTGCTCGACCCTGACGAGCAGTTCATCACACAGAGCGAAGAGCTGTTGATCTCCGATGAGGCCCGCGCACGGATGGACGAGGCGACTGAAGAGATGCGTGGGACGGATGCGTACGCTGCGCTGAAGCGCCACGCGGGAGCGGTCTTCCTGCCAACGGTCGAGATACGCCCGCTCTACATCTCGAGCGTCCGGACCCTGGTCGTGCAGCTGGTCTTCTTTCTCGCGCTGGGCGGTGCTCTGGTCTGCGTCCCGCTCCTGATCCTGCAGTGGTTGGGTGGTCTCGCGTTCTCGGAGTGGCCACCGGAACGCCTCGCCCTGTGGAGCGGCTGGATGCTGCTCGGTACGGCGCTGATCCCCCTCGGAATGTCGCTGGCCGTACTGTTCGGCTTCTGGCTGTTCACCCAGTTCAACAGGTTCCTCGCCCTGGCCATGGCCGCGGTTCTCACTGCCATCGTCCCGTCCGTCCTCGCCTACGCGCTGGGTGTCGAATCAGCGCAGACGGTCGCGATCACCGCGCTGGTGACCGCAGCGGTCGGAAGCGTCCCGATCGCCGTGGCGGAGCTGATCAAGAAGCAGCCGGCCGCGACCGTTCCGTCGCAGCTGGCTTCTCCCCCGACCCCTGACCCGGCATCCGCAGTCGGTTCTGAGACGGGCACCCGCGAGCGGGAGGAAACGCCTCGACCACCTCGACCACCTCGGTCGCGGAGCGAGGAGCGAGCGAGACGCAACGCCCCAGCTCCCGGGCCGTCGAGCGAGCCAGGAGGGAGCGAGTCGGAACGCTCCGAGCAGACGCCTCCTCCACCCCGCCCCTCGCGCCCGCTGCGCCGCCGCCCTCCTTCGACGCAAGCGTGAACAGGCCGATCGCCCGCTTCGACTCCCGGTGACGAGCCGTCGCCGACTCAGTCGTCGAAGATCCCCACCGACTCCGACAGCCGGGTGACCTCGTCCGCGCTGAGCTCGACGTTCGCCGCCTGAGCCGAGTCGATGATGGATGCCGCGCGCCGCGCACCCGGAATCGGAATGACGTGCGAGCCCAGCGCCAGTTCCCACGCGAGCACCGCCTGCTGCGGGCTGACGCCGTGCGCCTCGCCCACCTCGCGGAACGCCGAGAACCGATCGCCGACCCGTCGCGCTCCCCCACCGGTGCCGCCGAGCGGACTCCACGGCAGGAACGCGATGCCGTTCTCTCCGCAGAAGCGCAGCTCGCCGATGCTTCCCGGGTGCTTCGGCGAGAACTCGTTCTGCACGCTGGCGAGGTTGCCCTCCCCGAGCACGTCCATCGCGATCTGGATCTCTTCGACGCTCGCGTTCGAGATTCCGACGGCGCGGACGAGGCCGTCATCCTGCAACGCCTTCAGACCTGCGATGATGTCGCCGTACACGCGCGAGCGGTCGGGACGATGGTACTGGTAGAGCTCGATCTGGTCGACGCCGAGGATCTCGAGCGATCTCTCGACCGCAGAGCGCAGATACGCCTCCGACCCGTCACGCCCCTTGGCGCCGTCTTCGCCGAGCGTGATCCCGCCCTTCGTCGCGACGAAGATGCTCGAGGCGTCGCCGTCCCAGGTGCGCAGCGCCTCGGCGACGATGCGCTCGTTGTGCCCCATCTCCTCACCGTCCGGGGCGTAGATGTCGGCGGTGTCGACGAGTGTGACGCCGGCATCGAGCGCGGCGTGGACCGTGGCCACCGCATCCTCGAACGACGGATACACCTTGTCGTTGTTCATCGACAACGGCATCGCACCGAGGCCGATCGCCGAAACCTGTCGTCCCGCCAGCGTGCGCTGCTTCATCGCATCTCCTTCTCGCATGCGCCCAGCCTGCCAGGGCTGTAGGACATGAAGGAGGGACTGGACAACCTCGTGCCGAGGCCGTAACGCCTGCGTCACGGCATCCGTTCGAACACCTCCCGGGCGCGCAGCGTGCGCGTACGCGTGACCGGATGGGTGGCCAGGACGATCTTCCCGCGCGCGTGCAGCTTGGCCAGGTCTTCGAAGGCATCCACGATGTCCTCGATGGGGTACAGACCCGAGACGAGAAGGCGGAACGCTCCTGCGCCGGCCAGGTCCACCACGCGTTGCAGCACCTGCGTCGCATGCGAGACGGACTCGGCGTCGTCTCGCAGCAGCCGCAGTTCGACCTCCCGCCGGTCTGCGCTGGAGCGATAGCGCTCGGGAGCAACCTCGAGGGCTTCCGCGACCTCGCGTCCGTCCTTGCCGTAGTTGTCGATGTACGCGGTGATCGGTCCACCCGCGACCCGCTGGATCCGCTCCGCCATCCCCTCGCCGTAGTTCACGGGCGTGATACGCAACTGCCGCAGGTAGTCGAAGTTTCGCTCGCCGCACGTGCCGATCACACGGGCGCCGCGGTGTTTCGCGACCTGCGCCTCGATGCTGCCCACGCCGCCCGCTGCGGCGGAGATGACCACCGTGTCGGAGGCGCCGATCCGAAGGTCGTCGAGGGTCTCCAACGCGGTGGCTCCGGCGAGGAAGAGACCGCCGGCCACCTCCCACTCGATGGCCCGGTGCTTGGCCACGAGCTGGGCGGCCGGCAGGACGATGTGACTCGCGTGGGCGCCGGTCCTGGTGTGCCCGACGACGTTCGCGCCGATCCGCAGCGTGGTCACGCCCGCGCCGCATCGGCGGACGATCCCCGCGAAGTCGCTGCCGGACGACCGCGGCCACGGGTCGTCGCGCCAGGTGTCCTCTTCGCCGTTGCGCAGGAAGGCGTCCATGTGGTTGATCGCCGTCGAGATCACCTCGACCAGCACCTCGCCCGGTCCGGGAGCAGGCAGTGGGTATTGATGGCGCTGGAGAACGTCGGCGTCGCCGTAATCGGCGTAGCGGTAGGCGAATGCCTCTGTCGGTGCGCGCATGGCGATTCCTCCTCCAGTTCCCCTCGAGGCCGGCGCTGGCCTCGAAGATGTATTCCGGTGGAGAAGCGCTCATGGATGCAGCATCCCGGTCTTTGAGCGAGCCGCAGCGAGACGAAGCGCCCGAGCCGAGAGCAGCGCCGGCCCGCGGCATCCCATCCGATTCCGGTTGCTGCACTCGTCGGGCTCGAGCTCGCGACGGTCTACGGGAACACGATCTCCGGATCCGGATGCCGGATGAGAAAGCCCTGCGCACGATCGCAGCCCAGCTGCACCGCGATGTCGAGATGGGTGAGAGTCTCGATCCCTTCGGCGACGACTCGCAGCCCGTGCGCGTGTGCGATCTCGACCCTGTCGCGCAGCGGGGCCAGCGCGGGTCCCGCCGCCGCCCGCACCAGGTCACCCGGGAGCTTCACTTCGCTGAGCGGCACAGTCCGAAGTCCCTCCAGCGAGGACGAGTCGTCGCCGTATCCCGCCAGGGAGATCTCCACACCGATCTCGCGGAGCATATGCAGTTGCGGCAGCACGCGCTCATCGACCGGCTCCACGTCCTGCGTCAGCTCGAGAACGAGCGAGCCAGCCGGGAACGCGCGTTGATCGAACTCGGCGGCGACATGAAGGGCGAAGGACTCGTCCTCGAACTGCAGCGGCGAGACGTTGACGGCGACCGCCCACTCGCGGCCCGTCTCGCGCCACCCGGCGAGCGCGTCGAGGCACTCGTCGAGCATCCTCCGGCCGAGCGCATGGATCAGGCCGCTGCGCTCGGCGACACCGATCATCGTCGACGGATCGATGTCGCCGAGCCGTGGATGCCGCCAGCGGCATAGTGCCTCCGCGGCCACGATCGACCCGCTCTCCAACGACACCTGCGGCTGATAGACGGCGAAGATGTCGGCTCCGCCCACGGCGATCGCCAGCTCGTCGGCGAGGTCGTCGGTCGTGGGCACTGGTCAAGTTCACCCCGCCCGACCACGCCGTTGCAAACCGGCGATGCGGCGGTCGCCTATCGGCTAGAGTCCGCTCTGCAGCGATCGCCGGGACAGCGGCATCCCATCCGATTTCCCACCCACACCGAAGAACTCTCACAGCCGGCAGGTCGCCGCGCTGAGAAAGAGAGGTCTCTCATGGGATCGTCACCGAACCGCATCGTCGCCACGGTCTTCGGCGCCGTCTACCTCCTCGTCGGCCTTCTCGGCTTCGCCTTCACGGGAGGCGTCAGCTTCATCGCCACCGAGGGCGGACTGCTCCTGGGCATCTTCGAGGTCAACCCGCTGCACAACATCGCGCACCTGCTGATCGGAGCCGCGCTGCTGATCGCCGGCATCGTCGGGGCGCGCCCCGCGAAGATCGTGAACATCACGGTCGGCGCCGCGTACCTGCTGCTGGGCGTCATCGGGTTCTTCCTCGTCGGCACGCCGGCGAACATCCTCGCGCTGAACGCGCCCGACCACTTCCTGCACCTCGCCAGCGCCATCGTGCTGCTGGGCGTCGGGCTGGCGGCCGAGCGGACGCCGCGGGTCGCGACGGCGTGACCACGATGGCGACGGCATCCACGACGGAGCGCGTCAGCCGCGCCCCGTCGTGGGTGCCGGTCGTCGCGTGGGGCCTCGGCCTCGTCGGCATCGCCCTCGGCGCCGCGGGCGTGGTGGGGGTCCAGGCCGACGGGCTGTCGCGAACTCTCGGCGTGCTCGCCGTGGTCCAGGGCGTCGCGGCCCTGGCATGGGGTGCGGCGAGCCTCGCCCTCGGCCGAACACCGTTGCCGCGTGCGGCAGCGGCCGGCGCGGCGGCCTCGGTCGCCGTCGCCGTGGCACTCCTCGCCACGGCGCCGGGGCGAGCCGGGGTCTTCGCGATCATGACGGTCATCCTCCTGGGGGTGGCCGTCGCCTGCGGTGTCGTGCGGGGAACGCGGCGTCCGTCGCGGCGGACGAGCCTGTGGACCCTGGGGGCCGCAGCCGCCGTCGTGACGGTCGTCGTGGTGCCCGCACTCGGGGTGTGCCAGGGGGCTGCACTCCTCGACGCCGACGGCACCGTCCTTCCTGTGGTCACACACGAAGGACACTGACGGATGCCGCAGCCGCCGCGCCGGCTGCGGCATCCGTCATCTATGGGGTGAGGTTCTGCACCTCTGAGACCGTCGGTCGCTAGGACGCGGGAACGAGGACGCGGTCGATCGTGTGGATCACGCCGTTCGTCGCCGGGATGTTGATCGCCCACGGCACGAGCCGCGGGTCGCTCAACGCCGGAGTCTCGTCGCGCAGCTTGATGCCGCGCGGCTCGACGACGCCGCCGTTGGCCATCGTGAGGGAGCCGGCCGTGATGACCTTCACCGGGCCGAGCTTCTCTCCCGCGACCACGTGGTACAGCAGGATGTTCGAGATCTGCTCGGTGGTGAAGGTCGAGGTGATGGTCGACAACGCCTCGGCCTCGCTCGCCGGCGCCGTTCCCGTGAGGTCGGTCACGAGCCGCAGGAACGCGCGGTCGTTCGGCGCGAACACGGTGTAGGTCTGGCCCGCATCCGCCAGCGCTCCGTTGAGCCCGGTGGCCACCACCGCCTGCACGAGGATGTCGTAGTCCCACGGGTTGCCGTCGGGTGTCCCGCCGCCCGATGCGGCGACGGCGACATCCACGATCGTGCCCGCGGGGGCGGCGCCGCCGTAAGCCTGGGCGGGCGTGGACGTGAATACGAGAGCCAGCGCGGCGACTGCCGCGACGGCCAGGCGAGACTTCTTCATGGTTCCGATCTCCTTCGATGCGATTCCCGGCACCGTCCGAACGGAGGGTGCCGTAGAGGTATTCGCTCGAAGCAGCCGAAACGGATGCAGGGGCGACGACTTGGTTTCAGACATGACCGCGCCCGGGCACAGAGCGCCGGGGACAGAGCGCCCGGGACAGAGCGCCCGGGCACGGAGCGCCGCCGGTCAGCTGAAGTCGAGCTGCCCGCGCACGATCGAGTCGCCGGAGTGGGTGGGATCGCCGTCGAGCGGCTCCTGCGAGACGTCGACGAGCACGTAGTCGCGCAGGTCGACGTCAGCGGGGACGACGAAGGTGCCCTTCCTCCCGTCGAGCTCGCCGAGACTCACCAGTGCTGAGGCGTCCTCGGTGATGAGCCAGACCTCCCGGAACCCGTCGCCGTCATCGGAGTCGTCGAGGCTCACGGTCAGCGTGCGCTCTCCGTCGGAGAGCTCCGTCACCTGCGCCGTACCGGTGGCACCGGGGTGATCGGGGAAGGCGGCGAGCGTCGCCGACGCGATCTCGACCGACTGCGGCGCTCTGACGAGGTTCCATACGCCGACGATCGCCAGGACGGCGGCGATGCTCGCCGCCAGGGTGAAAAGCATCCGTCCGCCTCGTCGCGTCCGGGGCCTCTCCGGCTGCTCGTTCTCGACCGGCACCGGAGCCACCGCGGGAGCGACGGCGGGAGCGGCCTCGGCGGCGGGAGCGGGCGCGGCGGCGCTGGGCGCGGTGCTCGCGTCGGATGCCGCCGCGGACTGCGACCGGACGTCATCGAGGATGCGATCCCAGACGCGCTCGGGCGGCGTCTCGAGCTCACCCAGACTCACGGTGGACCGGCCGACTGCCACGGTGTGCTCGAGACCTGCGAGCTCGATGGCGCAGGCGTCGCACGTCGCGAGGTGTTCCTGCTCGGCATCCGTCACCGCTTCTCCGACGGCGACCAGCGCGAAACGCTCGGGGTCAAGGTGCGGCATGGGACACCTCCAATCGGTCACGCAAGCGGGTGAGACTTCGGCGGATGTGACTCTTCACGGTACCCAGCGGCATGTCCAGGCGCGTCGCGATCTGCTGGTGGGTGAGGTCGTCGTAGAACGCGAGCCGCACCACGCGCTGCGCGTCGGGCTCGAGGTGGTCGATCTCGTCGGCGAGCAGCAGCCGGTCTCCGAGGTCGATGTCGGACGAGATCGACTCGTCGGTCACGGCGAACCGCTGCAGCTTCTCCTGCAGCTCGCGCACGCGCCGGCGCGCCTCAAGGGTGTCGGCGATGCGGCGGCGGGTGATCGTGATCAGCCACGTCGACAGCCGACCCTTGGCCGGGTCGTACGACGCCCGCGAGGTCCACGCCGAGACGAACGTCTTCTGGGTCACGTCCTCCGCATCCCCTCTGTCGCCGAGCACCCGCAGGGAGAGGGTGAACACGATCGGCGACCATCGTCGGTAGATCTGCTCGAGGGCGCGCTCGTCACCGGCGGCGAAACGGCCGCACAGCTCGCGCTCTTCCTCGTCGTCCACGATGGTTCCCCTCTGGTCGTCCGGCGCCATCGCCGGCTCACGTGATCGGGGTCGCGATTGCGACCACGTTATCGGCGTACCGCCCGGTGCGGGAGTCGAACTGCCCGCCGCACGTGATCAGCACGAGGGTTCGGCTGCCCGATCGGGCGAACAGCTGGTCGACCGGCAGGTCCGCCTTCGGGTAGTACGTGACGCTCTGCACCTGGTACCTGCGCACATCGCCTGCGGCATCCGCCACCTCCACGATCTCCCCCACGGGGAGGTCCCGCAGCCGGCTGAACGGGCCGATCGGGTACTGCGGCGAGTCGACGTGGGCCGAGATCACGACATTGCCGTCGGATGCCGCCGGGTCGGATCCGAAGCGGTACCACCCGCCGATCGCCGGGTCGGCCGGCAGCTCCATGAAGCCCCCGGCCTCCACGCCGACCGGAACCACCGGTACGTCGACGTCGATGGAGGCGGCGACCACCCTGACCGGCGGCACTGGCAGCCGTGCCGGAGCGGGGGTGGCCGCCGCGATCGGCACCTCGACGGCGGGCGTCGGACGTGCCGTCGCCGTCGCCGTCGCAGATGGTGCCGGCGCTGACGGGGCGGCCCCTGGGGGTGAGCCGCACGCCGTCAGCGCAAGGGCGATCGCAAGAGATGCTCCGACTCCTGCGACCGCCCTGCTCATGTCTCGGGACTTCAGCGCTGTGCCCGGCTGCGTACGAGGACGAGAGCGGATGCCGCGACCGCCGCCGCGACGACGAGACCGCCGATCGCCCACATCGACTGCTGGAACATGTCGCGCTGCGCGAGCTGGCCACCTGTCCCCGAGTTCACGCCGTCAGGCGCCGAATGCAGGCCCGTGACGGTCTGCACGGCGAGCGCGAGGTTCTCGTCCTCGAGGCTGCCCCATGCGTAGGCGATGGTGAGCACGCCCTCCTGCACGTCGACGGGCGCCGGTCCGAGTACGGGATCGGTCGTTCCGGCCGCCGCCACGGAGGCCTCGATCGTTCCGGCGGGCAGATTCAGGGATGCCTCATCGGGGTTGGCGAGCCCTTCGATCACGGCCGTTCCGCCCGCGAGCACGTCCACCGCAGGTGCAGCCGCAACGTGCCGAACAGTGAGGCGTCCCTCCCCCGCCGCCGTGGGCGACGTGTCGTTGACGAACGGAGTCACCGTCGGCGAGCCGGATTCGTTGAGGTGCGCGACGGCCGTGTAGTTCTTGCCGGACTCGAGCGTGAGCGTCACCGGTCCGAGCACGGGCGAACTGGCATCGGTGGCGTCGGTCGCCGTCAGCGCGACCTCGTAGGCGCCCGCGGGCAGATCCAGCGGCCCAGCCAGGTCACCCGGCTGGAAGTCGTCGAGCGTGAGTGCGCCGTTGACGTAGACGTCGACAGGCGTGTCGGGTATGCCGTGCAGTACCGAGAGCACGGCGTTGCTGTTCGTGGCCGCGTTTGCGGGGATGCCCACACTGAGTGCGGCGACAATGCCGGCGGCGATTCCCGCGAGAACCTTCTTTCGCACAGTGTTCCTCCTTCTTCGAGCGGCCGGTCGCCGCGTGTTGAAGAGTTGTTCCTGCAGGAGGAGGGTTTCGGATGCAGGTGGCGCGAAGTTTTCTCGCGATGCGGCGTCCGTCGTCACATCTCGTCACGGCCCGACACGCTCGGTCACCCCCGCGCACGTCAGGCCGAGGAGGTCTACGGTGGTGTCATCGCGGCGATCCGGGCGGTCCCGGGCTCCGGTTCATACCCGGCAGCGTTGCGGGTTCGACTCCCGCCGTCGCGTCCACGAATACTGCGGATAAATGCCTGTTCAAGGCCACTTTCTCGACCGCTAGCTCCCGGCAAAATGAGCGTTCTGCCCACACTTTGCCCACACTTTTCGAGCTCGACACCCGCTGATACACGTCGCCCTAGTACGCAAGAGCTTGCTCTGGACTTCGCGTCGCCGGTGGGCGGCCCCAGCAATCGAGCCCCTTCGCTGACCCTCGCGGCGGAGTCGGTTGGCACACCTGCGTGTCAAATGACCATCCCCCTCCGGGCATGATCGCGGGCGGGCTTTACGGGCGCACGGCGACTGCACAGCCGCGGCACCGCGTCGCCGGGCTGAGCTCGATCGCTGAGCGACCGGTCATCGCGCTGCCGGAGTCGGCTCAGCACTACTTCCTGTCCGCGAGACTCTTGTTAGGTGAGCCAGCGGCCCGTTAGGGCTCTCAGCCGTCCCGTCTGCCAGAGCCATGAGGGGTGTGGCCTGGCCCCCGACGAGCAAGAGACGTGAACTGACCACAGGCCCCTGTTGATTGCATGGTGCATCGAATTCGAGATTGTTACGGCATCGAAGCTGTCAATCCCTCTGAGGGATCGCGACGGTCAGTTCGGCATGGCGCCGAATCCGCCTCCACACCGTTGAGGCTTAGCTGCTGCCGCTGAAGGTCGAGCGCATCCGGAGCGCGCCGGCCTCCGCAGTGGACGGCCTGTAACTGGGCAACGTCATGGATCCTGAGCCACGGGGTGCTCGCTCATAGGATGCTGGCATGGAGCAGGCAGAGCCACACACGTTGGCGTCGATTGCCCAAGATCTCCGCTCTCTGGGCTTGTCGGAGGGCGACACCCTGTTGCTCCACGGGTCTCAGCGCAGCCTTGGTTTCGTCGTCGGCGGCACCCAGACGGTCGTGCAAGCGATCCTCGACGTGCTCGGCCCTACGGGCACTTGTGTCGTGCCGACGCAGACCTCAGACAACACAGAGCCGTCCGCGTGGCTCCACCCTCCTGTCCCGCGGGAGTGGTGGCCAGTGATCCGCGAGAGCACTCCGGGTTTCGATCCTGCGCGCACTCCGAGCCGATGGATGGGTGTCATCGCTGAAGCGGTGCGCACCTGGCCAGGAGCGGTGCGGAGCAACCATCCGCAGTGTTCATTCGCGGCTCTCGGGTACCGCGCGAACGAGATCGTTGCAGAACATCGTCTGGACGATGCCCTCGGTGAATCTTCTCCACTGGGAGCGATCTACCGGCTCGGCGGCAAGGTCATGCTCCTGGGGTGCGGCTATGACTCGAACACCTCTCTGCACCTGGCCGAGTATCGCCAGAAGCAACCACCGCTCGCTACGACCGGTTCTTCCGTTCTCGGTCCCGACGGCCTAAGTCACTGGGTCAGCTGGAGCGATATCGTCACCAGCGACAAGGACTTCGAACAGCTTGGTGAGGCCTTCGAGGAATCCGATGGAGCGGTCATCGGACACGTGGGCAACGCGAGAACCAGTCTCATGGAGCAACCGGCGCTGGTTGACTTCGCGACGACCTGGATGGCCACCTGGCGTAGTTCGTCCGCGACCTGAGTCATCGCTCAACCCCTCCGTACCCCCATCGGAGTGGCGAGACCGCACACCGCGACGTCGCCCGGCCTCACCGTCAGAAGCAATCGACGCTCGACTCAACACCGCTGAGACATGGCTCGCTGAAGGACCGCCTTGCGTTTGACGGGATGGCGTTCGTGGGCGGTGCTCGTGAGCAGGACTGCATACGATCAAACGATGCGTGTGTACCTTCACGGCTCTGGTCGCTCCGGGCGAGACGCCTGGCCAAGCGCGCTCGCTGCGAATGCGGTTTTCGCCGACGTGGCGACCATGGATGGCAATGACGCGAAGATCGCCGAACTGAGCCGCATCACACCTAAAGGCTCCGTGCTCTTCGCCCACTCCGCCGGCGCGGTGCCGGCGGTACTTTCAATCGACCGCAAGGCGGTGTCCGTGGAAGCGCTGGTCCTTCTTGAACCGGCGCTCTACGACGTCGCGCGGGGGATGCCAGCGGTAGAGCAGCACATCGATGTGATCACCCACGCGCGGGCTCTCGCTGACGCCGGGGATCTCTACGGCTTCTGGCGAGAGGTCCGGCCGGTGATGTTCGGAGGCCCTGCCGAGCAGGAGAAATGGGTGGCCGAGGAGGCGCTCGCGGCTCGGTTCGCGTCCGTGGAGCTGCCCTGGGGTCACGCGGTGACGCCGGACATGATCGAGGGCGTACGCACGCTCGTCATCACCGGGGGCTGGAACGCGGAGTACGAAGCGATCGCCGCCGTACTCGTCACCCACGGCGCCACCCACCAGCAACTCGTCGGCAACGAGCACCGCCCTCAGGACCACCCCGACTTCGAGGCAGCAGTTCAATGCTTCCTCGAAGGCTGACGTTCAACTCAAATGCGCGCCAGCCCAAGCGCTCTCCGAGGGACCGTATACGAGCGACCTCGTGATGCGTCCGAGTTCGGGTGCCGCTCTGGAGCCGGCACTTCGGGCGTCTCAGCGCACGTCGGTGGTACCGCACTCGTTCGCTGCCCTCGCGAGGACCAGCCTCCGTGCGCCAATCGGCCCGTAGAGGTCTCATACCATGTCCACGTGCTCCGAGCCCCAGAACCTGACGCGAGCCTCGACCCGTTTCGAGATGGCATCGCAGTTCTGACGCGGGACGGAAAGGTCGAAGGCCACGTGGCGTCGACCGTCGGTACTTTCTGGTCTCCATCACGCCCGTTCACGAAGCAATGGTGGGTATGGCTAACGGTCGTCTGGAGCAACGGTGATCGCGAGCGGCCGTTCGAGGACTACCCGCCGTGCTGGACCACCGTGGGCGAACTCAAGATCGGTCGATTCGAGTGGACTGACGAGGGCATTCACTGGGGTGATTACAACGCCGAGTGGTTGCCCTCCGAGGAGCGCGCTCGTGTGCGTCAAGAGCTCCTTATCTCTGGCGACGACTTCTGAGTGTCCGCGCGGTGGACGACGGTATGTGAGCGGGCCAATCCCTATGCTGACGACGTGGACGGTGCCGAGCGAGTTCTCTTCCAGTCGGAATCGCCAGCCTGGCTGCCCGTTGGGAGCCGCGTCGAGATCGTGCGACGAAGGGAGCCTCCTCAGCCGATGAGCCTGGTGCGGCTGATGCTCCGCCGCGAAGACGAGATCTTCTGTGTGCCACGCAACGACACCGGGAAACTTGATCTACCCACCCGGTCCACGGGTCGGGGGGACATCGACGGAGCGAAAGCAATCGCCGCACTGGCGGAGGCGGTCACCGGCTCGACCGGACCGCCTCTCTTCTTGGGAGCTGTGCGCAACATCGTCCCCGTCCCACCGGACACCTACCCATGGCCGGCACCGCGTGCCCACTTCGGGATCTGGCTAATGGATGCCGCACCGGTCCTCGACGGCAGCTGGATCAACCTCGTCCGGCCTGATTCACTCCTGCGGGATCGACACTGGTATCCGCTCGTCGAAACGGTCTGAACGACCCTCTTGGGAGCGTCGTTAGGGAACCTCGAGCGTGACCGGTGAGGCGGTCGACCGGTTCTCGCAGCCCGCCCCGTTCGGCTCCGTCGTCACTTCGCATTCCACCGCCAGGATGGTTGTGAAAACGCTTTCCCTTTGCTTGAATCGTTCCACCAACCGGGTGCCTCATTGCCGACGCACTTCGTCACGATGCTGTGGCAGCACCAGAAATGAGAGAGAAGCCTCAATGAAAGCCTCAACTCGAACAGTCATCACGGGTGCCTGCGTCATCGGGCTCTTCCTGTCAGGCGGCGCCGCCCACGCGGACACCCAGCAGCCGGCCGAGGCATCAATGCGGTCGGTGCTTGACGTGCTGAGCGGCAGCGTCGGCGAGGACGGCCGCAAGTACTATGTGTCCCCGACAGGTAGTGACACCAACCCGGGTTCGAAAGGCGCGCCGTTCAGGACGCTAATTCGGGCGCAGGAGGCGGCATCCACCGGTGACGTCGTGTATATCCGCGGCGGGGTGTACGACGAGTTCGAGATCACCGAGACAGACAACCCGCACGAAAGTGTCTATCACTACGTGAATCCCATCTCTAAGAGCGGGATCACCTACATGGCCTACCCCGGTGATTCGCGTCCGGTGTTCGACTTCAGCAACGTACCCACCGACCAGCGCGTGGCGGCCTTCTACATCGAGACCGCTGTGACCGACGTCAACTTCGTGGGCTTCGATGTGACGGGCGTGAAGGTGGGCAATCAGAAGCAGTCGGAGGCGTTCCGCATCGCCGGCGGCGCCAATTTCGTGAACATGGCCGCCTACGGCAACGAGGCATCCGGCTTCTACTACACGATCGACGGCACCGGTGCTGTGGTCGACTCCGACGCGTACGACAACGTCGGCCCGACTGCGACCGCAGCGTCGAACACAGACGGCTTCGGCGCGCACGCGAAGAACGTGTGGTTCATCAACTCTCGCGCCTGGAATAACAGCGACGACGGTTTCGACAGCATTACCTCGGCAGGGCGCGTCGCGCACGTCGGCGCCTGGGCGTTCGGCCACCACGGCAACGTCGACGGCGTCGGCGACAAGAACGGCTTCAAGGTCGGCGGGTACGCGTACCGCACGACGGGCCTACCTGATCCGATTCCCGTGCACACCGTGATCGAGTCGCTGGCGGTTGACAACGGCGGAAACAATTTCTATGCGAATCACCAGCCCGGGCAGGCGGCGTACTGGATCAACAACACGGCGACCGATCCCGGATACGGCTCGAACTACAACATGCTCGAGCGCGTGAGCCCGACGAGCCCCGACGACATCGCCGGATTCCGCGAGGTGCTGCACGGCAACCTTGCCTACGAGGGCCTGACGACTTCGAACAACGACACCACGCCGGAGAATGAGACGAACAACTCGTGGACGATCGGGGAGGGCCTGAGGCTGACCGACGAGGACTTCGTCAGCGTCGACAGCACACAGCTGACCGCGGCACGCCGCGCGGACGGCAGCCTGCCCGAGGTCACCTACCTCAAGCCGGTCGCGGGAACAGCCGCGGACGAGAACGACCTGGGGTACCTCGCCCACGCGAATGACCCGTACGCCACGCTCAGCGAACTCGTGACCACCTATACGCAGTCGGGCGACATCTCCAGCGCCCAGCTCAACGAGGAACTCCAGCTCGAGCTGCAGCGGCACCGGACGGACCAGTTCGTGAAGGCCCTCAGTGACGCCCCGAGCGACCAGATCAGCGACTACGCCGTCGACACCCTCACCCTGGTGACCGCCGCGCTGACGTAGGCAGCAGCCAGCACTAACTCCGGGCATGATCGGGTGGTGGCTTCCCTCGAACACGGAGGCCACCACCCGCTTCCACCAGGATCTCTAAGACACCGCCGAGCGTGATCGCATGTACGAGCTCCACAACTTCGGTACGCAGAAGGACCGGCATCGGGGCAGTCACGAACCCTCTCCGCGACGCTGCTTGCACGCTGGCCCTGGCCACCCCTACGCTCGCGCCATGAAGCGCCGCGCCCCCATCTTCGTTCTTGCCCTCCTCGTCCTCGGGGCGGCGCTCACGGGATGCGCGCAACCCAGCACACCCGCGATCTTGGACCGCCAGCGCACTGCTGTAGATGAGCTGCCCGCAGACCTCACGGCCGAGGTTGACGCCGAGACCAGCAGGTATGTGGGTGAAGATTCAACAGGCAATCGCTACTGGGTGGTCCGGAGCGAAGGAATCAACGAGACGTGCATCATCCTCCTCGAAGAGGACACCGCCGGCCCCTGGTCGGGCTGCGGCGGCGCGCCCATAGCTCTGACGATCGGAAGCGGGTTGAGGGTAGGGCTCGCGGACTACCCGGACCAGTTGTCGGAAAGCAACGCCGAGCTAGTGGGCGACACACTCCTCGTCGGCACGACGCGCTAGAGCGGCCGAACGGACTCACTTGCGCGAGCCCGCACCTTGCAGTCGACACAAGGCCCGTCGGTGCACGCACAGGATCCGCTGCGGGCAATTATGGGCGCTCAGGTGGTGACTTCAATCGGTCAGCATCGTGTTCGCACCGTCTGCGGATCGCGGGGCTGAAACCTTGGAGGCGGAGGACTAGGTAGCTGGTCAGCTGGGATGATGTGCCTCCTTGTCGCGTACGACGTCATCCGGGTGTAGCGAGCGTGACGCGCGAGGTCGAGAATGACGCCCATGACCTGGAACTCATCGAAAGGGGTAGCGCCGCTCGTGCAGGTGTCGCGCATCGCGGCCGCGTTGCCCGCCTTGTCCGCGGCTGAGCTGGACGAACTCGCCGACGCGGTGGAGGCACTGACCGACGCGATCGGCCTGCAGCGCGACTGGCCCGCGAACGACCCATCCGATGTCGAGCGCGCCCAGCACGAGGCATCCGTTCCTGTGCTCTCGGATGTCGACGTGTCGCGCTGGAGCGAGCCAGATGACACCGGCGACGAGCGCGCGGACCTTGTCGCATGGCTCGAGTATCAGCGCCATGAGTTCCTTCGGAAGCTCCGCGACCTGTCCGCGGAGCAGGCCCTGCGATGGGCGGTACCGTCCGTGGAGTTATCGGTTCTGGGTCTCGTTCGCCACATGCGGCAGATGGAGGCGGGATATCTCGCGTGGGGTCTGAGCGGTGAGGGTGCGCGAGACTTCTACGGCGACGACGACTTCGCAGGCGGCTCGCTGGAGAGCGTCGGCGATGACATCAGCGGGTGGCTGACCGAGGTGAAGCGAGCGGATGCCGCGATCGCGGCCTCGCCGTCGCTCGATGCGCGCGGGCTCGGTCATGGCCGGACGCTGCGATGGTCGCTCATCAAGATGCTGCACGAATACACCTTGCATGCCGGCGAGGCGCACATGATTCGCTTCGCCGCGCTCGGCGAGATGAGGCGCTGATCCATGCCCGATCCAGCGCCCTCTGACATCGACTCCGGTTCATCGTGGACGCCCGCGCAGTTGCGCGTGCTCGACGACGCGATCGAGATCGAGGTCTCGGCTTCGCGTCGCGAAGGCGGCCTCAGCCGCTGGATCCCGATCTGGGTCGTCGTCGCTGGAGCCGATGTCTTCGTCCGCACATGGCACCGGCGCGACACCGGATGGTACGGCGCGGCAGTCAGGTCGGCGGCCACACGCATCCGTGTCGGCGACGTCTCGATCGATGTGATCGTCACGGCGACCGGTGTGACGGATGCTGCCGCGGTCGACGCCGGTTACCGCAAGAAGTACGGCGATCTCGCAGCCCGCAGCATGGTCACCGCGGAAGCCGCGGCGTCCACCCTCCGCCTTGACCCGTGTGCTGACTGACCGCGACTACTCGTGTGCCCGTAATGGCTCGGCGACCGCCCCTTACCGGGCGCTCCATGAGGATCCCTGGACGGCTAGAGGCAGGTTGCCGTCATCGACCGGCGCGTGCGCGTTTGATCGCAGTCCGCGGGTCAGGCCATCTCACGCGGACGTCTGGACGCCTCGGATGGTGACACACTCAACACCGATTCGTCCATGAGGCTGAGGACCGTTCGACGGTCGGTCTCCGACAGCCCTTTGAAGAGCCGTTTCGCCCAGAACAGTGCTCGGGTCCTGCCCCCACGCCAGATCCCCAGGAGGACACCGATCGTGACAGGCAAGGTGTAGACGACGAAGTATTCGATGGGTGGCAGCGACCAATCTCCCACGACCAGGCTCCCACTCGCGTAGAGCACCGCCTCGTTCACCAGCACGGCGGCAAGTCCCCACGCCCAGGAACGGGAAGGAATGCGGTGCGCGACGTACCTGCCGACCGGCATGGATGCGGCGAGCATGACAATCAGCACTAGGCCTGCGGCCGTGCCGGCTCCGGAGCCTCGCTCGACCAGATCGTTGTAGTCGGCTCCTGTCAGGTGGCCCGACGACTCTGCATCCGCCAGCGTCATGTATGCGAGCGTGTAGCCAAACACCAGACTGAGCAGAAAGGCGAGGCCCAGCATCCCACTCGCGACGATCAGGACGTAGACCGGAGGTCGCGTGAAGCGCCCCGCGAGCAGCTCACTCGTCCGAGTCTTGTGAGCTCGTCGACGGTCAGAGCGTTTGATCGCCAACGCCGGGACCAATGCTCCGGATGCCGTTGCGATCGAGGCGACTGCCGCGGCCGGAAGCTCCAAGCTGCCCAGGGCAGCCGCCACCGCCGCGACGACGATTGCTGACAAGAGCGAGATCACAGCGGTGCGCGCCGGTGACGCGTTGGATTCGGACGTCGCTACTTCAGTGGGTGCTGTACTCATTTCATCTCTCCGGTCTTCCTCCAGCGACGAGACTTCAGTCAGCTAGTGCTCGCCCGTGACTCGTATGCCCGCGAGTGCGGGGAAGGGAGTGCCGACACGCACAGGTATCCGCCCATGAGCGCCAGAGCGATCGCGAACGGTACGACGAAGAGGATCGTCGTGTTCTGCTCGTTCGATGCGAGCGCCCCCGCTGCGCTCACGCCGACGAGGATCGCCATCCACAGAGGCAGCAGTCCGACTGCGGCACTGCACCACGCGACGACCGCGATCCCCGCCAGCACGGCGATGACTCCCGGCCCGACAAACAGCGGCATCCACGGGAAGTCGCCGAGCGCCGTTTGGATGATGCCCCCCGTCAGCAGCAGTCCGACGCCCATCCCGAGCAGGATGAGTCCCGCCCCCGCCGTAGTCGGCTTGAGACCTGCGCGAATCATCAGGAGCGCCAGCCCCGCGACGCCGAGGACCAGCAGGACGAGGGCCGCGGTGCCCATCACCGCGATCAACGGTGTCATGGTCCGCATCGGGCGACTTGCGCACTCCTCGGGTCCCACACAGCCGATGGCTTGACCGGAGTGGATGATTGCCGTGCACGCGAGCCCGACTCCGCCGAAGAGAGCGCCGGCGCCTGACATCAGACGCAATAGGTGCGTTCCGCGGGCGGACGTTGTGCTGTCCATGTCGTGATCCTTTCTTCGAGTGGATTCAGAGTGCCGGTCACTAAGCGGGAGCCGCGTCGCCCTGGGGGCGTCACTTCGGCGTCGATCCGGGGGTGGACTGCCGCGAGCGGATCCCACATCGGGTGCACCCGTGGGTGTACAGGCGAATGCACACCCCGGGTCGATGTGCGGGGTGCCTCGCCAGAGCAGGCTCAAGTCAGCCATCCGGGAGGACGCCATGCGCACACAGCGATCGCCCCGCATTCGTGAACGACGAGAGTCGAGCCGCCTGCGACGACTCTCGGCTGTCGCGGCGATCACTGTGCTGACCGCCGTCGGCATCGGCGCAGCGCCGGCCCCCTCCTCGACCGCCTCCGCGTCATCGGCGATCGAGGGCGAAGTCGTTGTGCCTGAGAGGGCCGGCGTGGTCTGTGGACCGGGGGCGGCGTTCGGAAGCCATTCGCTGCGATGCGTGCGGGGGGTCGGACTCCGGCCTGTTGCGGGCAGCGCGCGCGGTCTTCTGCCCGTGTCGGCACCTCGCTGAACGGATGGCCGAACCCCTCGAACACACGGTAAGTCCGTCGCCGTTCGAGCCTCGCAAGGCCAGCCGCCTACGGTTCAGGCCGTGTGCACAGCAGGTGCGGATGGCTCGGCAACAGGCAGCCGCGCGTCGACCGTGAACGTCTCGCCGTTCGAAGACCAGCGCAGTTCGCCTCCTGCCAGATCCACCCGCTCGCGAAGGCCCAGCAGGCCGTAGCCTCCCGACAGCTCCGGGGTCGGCACGATGAACGCCGGTCCGGGGTCGCTGGCGATCTCAACCCGCACGAGCTGTGGCATCCACGAAACCGTGACGACGATATGCGCATCCATCCCGGAATGCTTGACGGCGTTGGTGAGCGCCTCGCGTGCGACGCAGTAGGCCGCGATATCCACGCTCGGCTCGAGGCGCTTGGGCGCGCCGATCACCTCGAGGTGGATGTCTTTGACGGTGCGACGTGTTCGCTCGACGAGTCTGTCCAGTTCGCCGATGCGCGCAGTATCCGCCGCTATGTCGGGACTGATGGTCGCGTCATCCTCTCCAAGCATGACGACGAGCTGATCGAGTTCGCGCATGGCCTCTGCGCCCGACTCTTCGATGGGCGCGATCGCCGCCGCCGCGCGCTCCGGGCTCTGCTCGATGATTCGTCGTGCTCCAGCAGCCTGCAGCACCATGACCGTGATCGAGTGGCCGATCACGTCATGGAGCTCGTAGGCAAGCCGCGCTCGTTCCTGTTGAACCGCGTGACGGGCGGCGCCGCCGGCGGTCTCCAATCGATCGATCTGCCGCCGCCTTCGTCCAGTGACCACGCCCGCCAGCCATACAGCGATGACGATGGCCGCGCTGCCGATGAGGTTCGATGCCATCACCTCTGGGTATTCGAAAGCTGTGATGGAGAGGTACGCCCAGGCGATCAGCGAAGTCGGGATGGAGATCCACAGGGATGTCGCGCTGGCGACGGCGGCTAGGGCGACCAGGACCGGAATGATCGGGGTCTGATTGTCGAACACGAAGTCGCCGCCGTGGAAGAGGACGACCGCGAGCGCCGTCGCGGCGATGACTGATCCGAAGACCACCACGGGGAACTGATGACGCCACAACAGGACGCACAGCGTCAGACCGAGGAAGAGGCTCGCCAGCAGCCGCATCCCACCCTCGTATGAAAGCGATGCCAGAAACATCGTTCCCGCGATGGCGCTGATCGTGACGAGAGCATCGCGGTCGCTGACCATCGTCAAGCGATCTCGAAACCGCCCTCTGACTGGGTCGTCGGCGTGCTCGGTTCGCTCCTCGACGGCGAGTTGCGGGTCGTCGTGGAGCAGATGCAGCAGGCGCCGGAGCTCATGCATGGCTTCGACCCCGGTCCGCTCGACCGCTGCGAACGCAGCGACCGCGCGGCCTCGATTGTCCGCGATCGTGACGCGCGCGACCGACGCTTCGGCCACCATGGCGGCCACCGCGCCACGGACGATGGTACTGAGCTCCGAGGCGATTCGGGATCGTTCGGCGAGCACCGCCGCGGCTGCGCGCTCCTGATCAATCTGAAGCTGTCCGAGCCGCGTCCGAATCACATGCGCGAAAGCGCCCAGCCCCCATGAGACTGCACACACGACTGCGGTGGCGAAGGAATTCCAAGCCGCGCTCGACGCGGGAAAGGCGACGACGAACACGAGGGTCGTGTGGGCGTACGTTACGCACAGGCAGATCAGCGAGATCCAGACATGACGACGAGCCGCGACCGCGCCGAGGCCGACCGCGACGGTGAGCATGCAGAGCAGTCCTCCGCCGACGGTGAGGCCGCCGATGGGTGCCAGGAGCGCCCACTGCAGAGCGATCACGCCGGCGAGAGCGAGTACCGGTGCTTGAGATCTCCATAGGAGCGGGCTGGTGATGACCACGATAGCGAGCAGCAGGAGCCACTCGCCGCTCCGGTGCGCGTCGATCGTGAAGAGCACGACGAGGTCGAACGCAACGAGACAGCCGACGACCAGCACATCGAACCGCACGGGCCACGCCAGACGAAGTCGGCGTCGACGCGAGATCGACGGTCGGTACGCGTCTCCCATGACACCTCCCTTCCGGATGATGCAAGCTTCCCGCGCCCACCCGGCCCGCGCATCCACCTGCGCGTCGATCCCACAGGTCGATCCCAGGGTTGATGCCGGATCCATCGCTCAAGCAGGGGCATGGCGCAACACCATTCGTCCGCGGGACACTGAGCACATGTCGACCGAGCCTGAGGACGCCGACACGGGACGTCCCGTGCGGGTCGTGCTCGTCGATGACGAAGCGCTCATCAGAGCCGGATTGCGCATGCTTCTCGACGCCGAGGACGGCATCGAGGTCATCGGCGAGGCATCCGACGGGCAGGCCGGCGTGACGTTGGTCGCAGAGTTGCAACCCGACGTCGTCGTCATGGACGTGCGAATGCCGCGTGTGGACGGCGTCGCGGCGACCAGGATCCTCACCTCCCCCGACTACCGGGACGAACATGGCGGGCCGCCGGGCATCCTGATCCTCACGACGTTCAGCGACGACACCGCTGTACGCGATGCCGTCCGCGCCGGCGCCGCGGGGTTCCTGCTCAAGAGCGCCGCCCCCGCGGTTCTGCCGGAGGCGGTGAGGTCGCTCGCGAAGGGCGATGGGTGGCTCGACCCTACGGTGACGCGATCTTTGCTGAACGAGCTCGCATCACGTGCCGAGCCTTCGCTCCCGACCTCCGCCGAGATCGACCAGCTGACCCGTCGAGAGCGGGAAGTTCTCGCGGCGATGGCGAACGGACGATCGAATTCACAGATCGCGACTGACATGTTCCTGAGCGAAGCCACGGTGAAGACACACGTCCATCGAATCTTCCTCAAGCTCGGCATCACCGACAGAGCACAAGCCGTGTCCGTCGCCTTCAGAACCGGATTCGTCCGCGCCAGCCAAGGCTGACCGCCCCGCACGGCGACCAGTTCGAGCGCCGGATGCGGAGCTTCCGGCAATGGATCGTGCAGGACTTCGCCTCGTCAGAGCACTCCGCATCCCAGTCGCCGTCTGCCACATGCGCGACAGGCGCCCCTCACCGTGCTGATGCTCGCAGACGGATCCTCTTCGGCCGGCCCCCGGGGTGGTGCCTGTCGGCGGCTGGCTGCGTCGACTGGCGAGTATTCGTCGGTGCGGCCGTCGCGGCGCTCGCGCTCGACTCGCAACGCCGAGCGCCCATACGGGAGAACGTCCGCTCCCTGACGGTCTACTTCAGGCCGGAGCGCACGAAGGCGTCGACGACGTAGCGCTGCAGGAAGATGTAGATCAGGAGCACGGGAACGCACGCGAGTCCGGCGGCGGCCATGGTCGCACCCCAGTTGTTGCCCTCGGCGGAGAGGAAGCTGCGGACACCGACCTGGATCAACGCATCGCCCTGCCGCATGATGAGCGCCGGCCACAGGTACTCGTTCCACGCCGAGATGAACCCCATGATGCCGAGAGCGGCGAGCGCCGGCTTCATGTTGGGCACGACCACGGTCCACAGCGTGGACCAGCTCGAACGGCCGTCGAGCTGGGCGGCCTCGAGCAGCTCGCGCGGGAAGGCGCGCATGTGCTGGACCATGAGGAGCACGGCGAATGCTCCGGCGAGCTGCGGCACGATGACGCCGCCGACGGTTCCGAGCAGTCCCATCTGGGAGACGAGGAGGTAGTTCGGGATCATCGTGACCTGGAACGGCACCAGCCATGAGCCGATGAACAGGAACATCAGGAACTTGCTGCCGACGAAGTCCCACACGGCGAAGCCGTAGGCGGCGAGGATCGCGATGAACAGCTGCACTGCCGCGAGGATGAGCGACATCACGAAGGTGTTGATCAGCATGCTGCCGATCGGGACGGTGTTCCACACGTAGGCGAAGTTCTCGAAGCTCAGGGGCCACGGCAGTAGTGTCTGGTCAAGCGCGTCGCCCGGCGCTCGCAGGGCGGTGGCGAACATCCAGTAGACAGGGAACACGCTGAACAGGGCGAGGGCGATGAGGATCACGTGGCCCACGATGACGCCGGCGCGGCTGCGCGAACCGACGGCGAGGTCTTCTACCTTGGATTGCAGGGTGTTGGCGCGACCGGTGACGGCGACCGGTGCGGCGACGGCGACGAATGCCATGTCGTGGTTCTCTCAGTTGTCGTAGAAGCTCAGTCGGTCCTGCAGCTCGAGGAACACGAGCGCGATGACGCCGAAGCCGAGGAAGAAGATGACCCCCGCCGCCGACGAGATGCCGGTGTCGAAGTTCTGGAAGCCGAACTGGTAGAGCAGGTAATAGATATTGGTCGTCGAGTTGGTGGGTCCGCCCTGTGTGAGCAGGTCGATGATCGGGTAGGTCCACTGCGCCGCCAGCAGGATCGTCATGAGCGCGAGGAAGACGATGGTCGGCGACAGCAGCGGTAGCGTGATGCGGCGCGTGATGGATCCCGTTCCGGCGCCGTCGAGCGAGGCGGCCTGACCGTACTCGGGGCTGATGCCGGCGAAGCCCGCCGCGACCACGAGGACGCCGAAGCCGAGCATCTGCCAGCCGACGATCACGATGACTGCCCAGATGGCGAGATCTGCGTCGCGGAAGACGTTCGGCATGTCGATGCCGGCACCGGCGAGGATCGTGGCGATGGCGCCCTGTTCCGTGAACAGCCAGCGCCACACCGCGCTCGTGGCGACCGGTGTCACGAGGAAGGGCACGAAGATCAGCGCCTGGTAGAAGGTGCGCAGCCGTCCGTGCACCTGCCGCGCGAGCATCGCGATGGCGATCGGCAGCACCAGAGAGAAGACCAGGAACGCCGCGACGTAGACCACGGTGTTGACGATCGCGGTGTGCAGCTCGGGCAGCTGCGCGACCTCGATGTAGTTGTCCAGGCCGACGAAGGTCTTCGGGCTGGTCGGCAGGAGGTTCCAGTCGTAGAACGACAGCCCGAAGGTCTGCACCAGCGGGCTGTACGTCCAGAGCAGCAGGAACGCGATCCCGGGCAGGACGTACAGGTAGGGCACGAGCCGGGCGGGGCGGATCCGACGCCGGCGAGGCGTCGGATCCGCGGTGCCGGCGACGGCTCCCGAGGGAGCGGCGACGGTGACGAACATGACGGAAGGGCCCTACTCCTGCACAGACGCGTTGACGACCGCGAGCTGCTCTTCCGCGCTGAGCTTCATGTATGACTCCAGCATCTCGGGCGTCATCTCGTACACGGTCGGGAACTGCCCGATCGGCACCACCGAGTGCAGCACCCGGTCCCCGTAGACGTGCACGAGGTTGTACGACTGGGCGCCGTCCTGACCCCGGGCGCCCGGGTACACGACGTTGAGGTCCTGCGTGTAGCAGGTGGCGGAGGCCACCGACACGGGCACGCCGGCGAACGTGCTGTGGGTCGAGTAGTGGAGGTGACCGCCGAGGATGCCGCGGACGTCGGTCCCCGCGATGGCCTCGGCGAACTTGTCCTGATCCTTCAGCTCGACGAGCGCCAGGAGTCCCAGCGGGCTCGGGACGGGCGGGTGGTGCAGAGCGATGAGCGTGCCGTCGGGTGCGGGCACCTCGAGCTCGCGGCGCAGCCACTCCAGCTGCTCGTCCGAGATCTCGCCGTAGTGCTGGCCCGGCACCGTGGAGTCCAGCGCGATGATCCGCAGCCCGTTGATGTCGAACACCCGGTCGACGGGCTCGGACTGCTCTCCGTCTTCGTCCAGCAGCCCGCGCCGGAACGCGACCCGCTCGTCGTGGTTGCCCATCACCCAGATCACCTGCGCTCCGAGCTTCTCAGCTGCGGGCTCGACGAGCGCGCGCAGCCGCTCGTATGCGTCTGCTCGCCCGGTGTCGGCGAGGTCGCCGGTGAACACGATCGCCTCGGGGCGTGCGTTGGACTTCGCGAAGCCATCGAACAGCTCAGCGAGGTTCTTGTCGGAGTCGATGCGCTCGTGCAGCAGGTCGCCGGTGCCGACGAAGTGCGTGTCGGACACGTGGAGGATGAAGTGCTCGGGCGCGGGATGCTGCGCCTGGATTCCGGTCATGGGTTTCTCCGTTCTGGGTGGTGTGTCAGTCGATGAGTGCGCGGGTGAGGCGCTCGAGTTCGGCGTCGGTCAGGCCCTGCGCCCGGAGGTAGGAAGCCGTTGAACCGTGCTCGCGCTCGATGCGGTCCAGCAGGGCTGTCATGATCGGGGCCGGGCTCGCGGTCACGAGCTCGACGATCTCGGGTGTGAGGTCGTGCCCTCTACCCTCGAAGGTCCGCAGCATGGCGTCGGCCCATTCCCCGCGCAGGTTGTTCGACGTCTGGGCGTAGTCGGCCACGACCTCGTCGCGGTCGACCCCAGCGGCGCGCAGCGCGAATGCCACCACGAGCCCCGTGCGGTCCTTGCCCGCCGTGCAGTGGACGAGCACTGCCTCATCGTCGGCGGCATCCGCGATCACCCGGATGGCGGCCGCGAGGTGCGCGCCGCGTTCATCGACCATGTGGTCGTAGATCGGCGCGAGCCCGATAGAGACGCCCGCCTGCACCGACGGAGCCGCGTCGTCGAATACCGGCAGGTGATGCACCCGCGCGTCGAGCCCGTCGAGCAGGCTCGGCGCCGTCCGTCGTTCGTCGGTGCCTCGCAGATCGACGATGTGCGCAATGCCGAGCTCGCCGAGCCGGGCCCGCCCGGCAGCGTCGATCCGGTGCAGTGCGTCCGAGCGGAAGAGCTTGCCCCAGCGGGTCGTCCCGGTGGCGGCGCGGTAGCCGCCGGTGTCGCGCAGGTTGTACACGCCCGGCACGGCGTGCAGCCGCACCGGCGCTTCGGCGAGGGTCTCGTCGGTGGTGCTCATTTGATCAGCTCCTGGGCGCGGTCCGCGGCATCCGTCATCGCGTCTGCGCGTCGGCGCCGTAGAAGATCGACTCCTCGATAGCGGTCGCCAGCACCTGATCGACCTGCGCGTAGCTGTCACCGGGGTACGAGACCCACGGCTCGAGGTCGTCGAGCTGAGCGAGGTTGGGCTTGACCAGCGGGTTCTGCTCCACCCACTCATGCAGCGGTCCCCCCTCCTCGGTGAGCGCGGTGCGCAACGGCAGGTAGCCGATCTCGGTCGAGATGAGCTCATAGGCGCGCGGGCTGGTCATCCACTGCATCAGCTCCCAGGCGGCCGCCTGCTTGGCGGGGTCGCTCGCGAACATGGCGAGGAACGAGCCGGAGTTGGTCGGCACGACCGGCTGGTCGTCGAAGGCGGGCAGCGGGCGGGCGTCGAGCGTCCAGCCGCCCGCCTGCGAGCCCTGCATGAACGCGCCCTGCAGCGCCGACGTGTTGACGTGGATCGCCGTCTTGCCCTGCGCGAACGCCTCATATTGCGACGTGGAGTCCTCGTTCGTAAGGATGCCGTCGTCGAACATGTCGCGGAACACCTGCACCGTATCCACGGCGGCGTCCGAGCCGAACCCGATCGTGGCACGGTCATCGCTCAGCACCTGCGCGTCGTTGGAGCGGAACAGACCCTGCATGCACCAGCTGCCGCCGGTCACGACGCAGGTCACGCTCAGCGACGGCGCGCCGGTCGAGGTCGTGATCTGCTCGGCGGCCGCGGCCACCGCATCCCATGTCGACAGGTCGACCGTCGCGGGGTCGAGCCCTGCCGCCGTGAACTGCGCCTCGTTGATCCACAGGATCGGCGTCGAGAAGACATAGGGCAGGCCGTAGGTCTCGCCGTCCCAGTCCGCCAGCACCCGCGCACGCTCGTGGTACGGGTACTCGCCGCCGAACTGCTCCTCCAGCCCCTCCTCGCCGACCAGGGCGGTGAGATCCTGGGCGCCGAGGGTGGTGGCGGCGAAGTCGAGCTCGTTGAACGTGAGCTGCGCGACGTCGGGCGGATCGCCGGCGAGCACCTGCTTCTGCACGCTCGCCGCGGTGCCGCTCGCCGAGTCGCTCGGCTGGCCGACGACCGTGATGTTCGGGTGCTCGGTCATGAACTCATCCAGCAACGTGTTGATCGTGTCGGACCAGATGCCGGCGTTGCCGAGGTTGTAGGACTCGAAGACGATCTCGACGTTCTGGTCGTCGGGGAGGTCAGTGAGGCCGGCAGCCGGGGCGGCGCCGGTCGCGGCGGCTCCGGCACAGCCGCTGAGCGCGGCGACGCCGAGCACGGCGAGCGAGGCGAGCCCGACGCGGCGGGTTCGGGTGTTCATGTCGTGGTTCTCCTGTTTTCGGGTGGGAAGGGACGGGGTATCAGGCAGTGAGGATGGGTTCAGCAACGCGCGCGGAGGATGCCGTGGGCTCGGGGTCGACTGTCGTCGCCGCGCTCTCGCCGGCCGCGGATGCGATGAGGTCGGTGGGGTCGACCTCGGCGACCCACTCGAGGCGGCGGCCGGTGGCGCGGTCGAAGAGGTGGATGTGCGAGGGGTCTGCTCGCAGAGTGAGCTGTTCGCCTACGGCGACGTGCACGTCGCGGGTGGTCCGCATGTGGATGCGGGAGTGACCTGTCGAGAGGGTGAGGATCTGCTCGCCGCCGAGGTTCTCGACGATTCCGACGGTGCCGTCGAGCAGGATCCCGTCACGTGCGTCTGAGAGGTCGGCGATCTCGAGGTGCTCGGGGCGGATGCCGACGACGACGTCCCGGTCGTCGGTGCTGCCCAGCCACAGGTCGCCCGCCAGGCCGTTGCCCGACAGGGACACGGTGCCCTGGCGGCCGAGGACGTGCGCGTCGAGCAGGTTCATCGCGGGGCTGCCGAGGAAGCCGGCGACGAACACGGATTCGGGGCGATCGTAGACCTCTTCGGGTGTGCCGTACTGCTCGATCGCGCCGGCGTTGAGCACGACGATCTTGGTCGCCATCGTCATCGCCTCGACCTGATCGTGAGTGACGTAGACGAAGGTCGCGCTCAGGCTGCGGTGCAGCGCTGTCAGCTCGTGGCGTGTCTGCGTGCGCAGTTTCGCGTCGAGGTTCGACAGCGGCTCGTCCATGAGGAACGCCTTAGGGTTGCGTACCAGCGCGCGCCCGACGGCGACGCGCTGGCGCTGGCCGCCGGAGAGTTCCTTCGGCTTGCGGTCGAGCAGGTGACCGATCTCGAGGGAGTCGGCGACGTCCTGCACCCGGCGCTGGATCTCCTCTTTGCCCAGCCGCTGGACCTTCAACGGAAAGGCCAGGTTCTTGCGCACACTCAGGTGCGGGTAGAGCGCATAGCTCTGGAAGACCATGGCGAGGTCGCGCTTCTTCGACGGCAGCTCGGTGATGTCGGCGCCGTCGAGCAGGATGCGGCCCGTGGTGGGTTCGAGCAGGCCGGCGATCATCCGCAGCAGCGTGGTCTTTCCGCAGCCGGACGGTCCGAGCAGGACGACGAACTCGCCGTCCGAGATCGTCAGGTCGATGTCGCGGACGGCAGCGGTGCTCTTGAAGCTGCGCCCGATGCCTGAAAGCTGGATCGTGCCCATGAGTCGCTTTCTGCAAGCGACTTACTGTGCGGGACCCTCCCGCGAAATTCGCTTGCCTGGCGATTCAAAGATGTGAAAGTGAATTGCAGGCAAACCCGGCGTCAACGGTCGGCGGTGCCGTCGCGAACATCGATGGCGACGTCCGGCTCGCCCTCGGGTTCTGCCGGCTCCGCCGGCATCTCCTCGGCGACGATGCCGAGCACTTCGTCGCGCACGGCCGCCCTCGCGTGCTCCGCGGCATCCGTCATCCGCTCAGCCACCGCGATCTGGAGCGCCGTCAGCAGCAGGAGTTGGACGAGGCCGCTGCCGAGTGTGCCCCGATCCCAGGCCTGGAACCGAGCGCCGCCGACGAGCAGCAGGTCTGCATGCTCGGCGATCGGTGCGCGAGCGAAGCCCGTCACACCGATCACGGTGGCGCCCGCATCCGCTGCCGCCGCGGCCGACGCGAGGGTGACCGAGTTCGCGCCGCTCGAGCTCACCACGAGGCACACGTCTCCTGGCGCGAGCACGCTCGCAGTCAGCTGCTGCACGACTCCGTCGCTGGGAGCCTCGCACGAGCGCCCGTTCATGATGAAGTTCACGGCCACGGCCTGAGCTGCCGGATGCGATCCGCCGGTGCCGACCACGAGCACACGCGGCGCACGCGCGATGGCGTCCGCAGCCGCGTCGAAGACACCAGGATCGACCGAGGCCAGCGAGCTGCGGATGAGGCCGGCCGCACCGTCTGCGAGCGTATGCAGCCAGCCCTCGGTGCCCTGGGGGCGCGCTTCCTCGTCCTGCGCGGCCGCACCGAGATCGCGAATGAGCAGCATCCGCATGTGTTGGAAGCCGCGGAAGCCCAGCGCCTGACTTGTGCGGCTGACCGTCGCAGCCGACGTTCCGGCGGCCTCGGCGAGGTCCGCGCCCGACATGTCGACGACTTCCTGGGGCCGCTCCGCGCAGATGCGGGCGACGCGCTGGGCGCTCGGGATGAGCGAAGGCAACACGGAGAGGATGTGGTCGATGGTTCCGCCGATCGGCGGTTCGGAGACGTGCGCGTGCATGCTGTCGGGTCTATCACGCCGCGATCACGCGGGGAGCACGACACCCATCGCATCCAAGGCGAGGCGCGCCTGCTCGACCTGCAGGAACTCCGGCTCCACGAGGTCGTGCGGCGCACGGAAGAAAGGAAGCGCCCCTCTCTCGTCGATCACATACTCGACCACGCCGAGCTGGATGAGCCCGGGACCGACGACGTCGGCGCTCGCGGCGCCGCGGTGCACGAACGCGGTCGACGGAGCCGAGACCACGGGCACTCCGTCGCGGTGCGTGAGCGCATAGTGGTGCAGGTGCCCGCTGCCATAGCCGCGGACGTCGAGTGCCGCCAGGGCGGTCTCGAGTCGGGGCAGAGCCGCCGGTCCCACCGACAGGCGCGGATCCTGCAGCTCTGGAGTGAACGCCCACACCGGCTTGTGCGTGAAGAACAAGGCGGGGCGCGGCCCGGCGAGGCCAGGAAGAGCCTCGATCCATTCCCACTGCTCATCCTCCTCGGGCAGCCCCGAGTCGAACAGCTCGCTGTTCACACCGATCACAACCCAGTCGCCGACCTCCTCGACGAACCGATCCTCACCGAAATGACCACGGAATGCGGCGACGCGCTCACTCGTGACCGGGCGGTCCCCGAACGGCTCCTCCCCCGGTTCGCCCACGTCGTGATTGCCGGGGAGCACGCGCAGGGGCGCCGCGATTCCGGCGAGTACCTCACGCGCGGCGACGCGATCTCGGTCCTCGTCCAGGTCGAGAATGGTCACGTCCCCGCTGTGCACGACGAAGTCGGGCTCCAGTGCGTTGATGAACTCGACGATCCGCACGGCGTTATCGGTGGGAGACCCGCCGAGGTGGCTGATGTGCGTGTCCGACAGCTGCACGATCTTCATGACTGCTCCAATGCATCGACAGAATGTCGCGCAACGGCGGATCCGCGACGCCGTCACGATAGGAGAGGCGAGCGACGTCCATGCAAACGAGCAGTGAATGACTCGTTCACGATGTCTACCGGCGATGAAACCTACTTCCGTCCCGCAACTCCCCAGGCGCCAGGGCACATACGGGCCGAACGCTGCTCTCCCGAGTTCGATCGGGTGATCCGTCCAACGGTGGACTCTTCGTGCCTCGGGGCTGTTCCTGCGGTCAACCTTTGATCGCGCCTGCGAGAACCGCCTTCACGAAGTGACGCTGAAGCAGCAGAAAGACGATGAGAGTTGGAGCCATGAGCAGGATGGCGGCGGCACAGAGCAGCACGATGTCGGTTTGGTACTGGCCCTGGAACGCTCCCAAGGCGCCCGCCATGGTTCGCTTCGCTGGGTCATCGATGAGGACGATGGCGAGGATGAAGTGATTCCACGTGTTCAGGAACAGCAGGATGCCCAACGTCACGAGCGCGGGCACGGCGAGTGGAAGGTGTATGTGCCGAAACAACTGCAACGTCGAGGCGCCATCCATCCGCGCGGCTTCTGACAACTCGAGCGGGACCGACCGGAAGTGTCCGGTCATCCAGAACACACCGAACGGCATCGCTAGGCCTACCAGCGGCAGGATCAGGGCCCATTGCGTGTTCAGCGTCCCCAGCTCTGCAGCCTGGTAGTAGAGCGGGATCACCGCGGACTCGAAAGGGATCGTCAAGCCGAGCAGGAATGCCACGTAGACGGCACGTCGCCCCTTTGGGCGAAGGTAACCCAGCGCAAACCCTGCCAGTGAAGAGAACAGCAGGGCGGCCGGCACAACTCCTAGAACGATGAGCGAGCTCGATGCTGCGAGTTGGAGGAAGTTGGTGGCCTCGAACGCTGCGGTGAAATTCTCCCAGTGAGCTGTGGTCGGAAGGGATAGTCCGGTCGGAGGGCGCCCTGGTTCGTGCAGTGCGGTGATCAGCATCGCGACGAACGGCAACAGCGTCACCGCCATGAGCAGGACGAGGGTGATGGACCCGCCCAGTTGCTGCCCCCGATCTCTCATCGCACACTTCCGTCGCGGTTGAGCCGTTGCACGGGCAGAACGATGGCGAGGATGATCACGAGCAAGACGACGGCCAGGGCAGAGGCGAGTCCGACTCTGTTCTCGGTGAAGGCCAAACGAACGACCTGGACCCCTGGCACCATGGTTGAATACCCCGGCCCACCCTGGGTGGTCATGTAGATCAGGTCGAAGCTCGCGATGGCGGCGATCAGCGTGACAGTGACGCACACAACGATCTCGTGCCGCAAGCCCGGGAGCGTCACTGCAAAGAACTCCTGGAGAGCATTCGCCCCGTCGAGGCGTGCCGCTTCATAGAGCGATGCGTCGATGCGCCCTATGCCTGCTGTCAGCACCACGGTGCAGAATCCGATCATCACCCACGATCCGATGAGTCCGACGGCTGGTAGCGCCGTCGAGAAGTCGCCCAGCCACGGTCGAGTAAGGCCACCGAGCCCCACGGATCTGAGCAGCTGATTGATGGGGCCGGCGTCGGCGTACATCCAGGTCCAGGCAACGGCCGCGGCCGCGAGAGGCACGATCTGCGGGAGGAACAAGACAGCGCGGGCAGCCGCGGCGAAACCCGCGGATCTGACTAGGCGTGCTGCCGAGGCGGCGATGAGCCCAAGGGCTACGGGAACGACGCAGATGAACAGGATGAGCGTAAGCGTGTTCACCAGCGATCCGTAGAGCTGCTGATCGGTGAGAACGCTGTGGTAATTGTCCATTCCGACCCACGAAGCGAGGCCGATGCCATCCCAGTCGTAGAACGAGTAGCGGATGGTCTGCGTCAGGGGGTAGACGGCGAAGATGCAGTACATGATCGCAGCGGGCGCGATCCACAGATAGGCAAGGAGGATGCTGGGAAGACGCCTTGACGTCTTCCCAGCCGTTCGGTCGGCCACTACAGCGTGCTCCTCTACTTATTGCTCGACCGCGACCAGGTAGTCAGCCTGAAGTCTCGCGACGTATTCCTCTGGTGTGACTTGGCCTGCGATGAGCAGGTCACCCTGAGGATCGAGTGTGCCGCTCGCCATCCCGGCGGTCGCGTTCGCGAGGAAATCAACGATTCCGTCGTCCGCCGTGACGGCATCGAATGCCGCCACCGTTTCGGCGAACACCGTTCCGGGCTCGGTCGGTGGCGCGGGCATGTCGGCACTCCCTCCACCCACGAGCCCGCCGACGCTGGCAAGTATCTCTCGGGCGCTCTCGCCGTTCACCCAGTTGAGGAAGGCGGCTGCCTCGTTGGGGTGTTTCGCGTTCGCAGGAATCACCACCGCGTTCGGGGCGGCCATCGTTTGGTAGCCGTCCTCGAGCGCCGCCGGCGGGAGGAGGAAGAAGCCGAATGCCCCAGGCGCGGTGGCGTCCAGTCCCGCGGCGAACCAGCTCCCGTTATGGAAGAACAGGCTCTCGCCGCTGGTGAAACGACCGAAGTCGAGATTCGGGTCCGCAGAGCCGAAGTCACGTGGAAAGTAGCCCGCCTCCACCCAGCTCTGAACCTTTGCCGCGGCGTCGATCGTGTCCGCGGTGTCGATGCTCGCCCCAGGCTGATTGAAGACCCAAGACGAAATCGTCTCCGCGGCGCCCAATGACTGTGCGACCCCTTGGAACAGGTAGCTCACGTTGCCGATGAGCGGGGTGATCCCGGCCGCGGACGCTTGTGCAAGCATCGATTCGAATTCCTCCAGGGTGGCGGGAGGTTCGTCAATGCCGAGGGCCTCGAACTTGTCCTTGTTGTAGTAGACCCCGACCAGCCCATACCCGACGCCCATCGCGTAGAGCGAACCCTCGCCCCGGACTCGCCCGTCACCATCAATGGTCCACTGCTCGAGCTGGGACTGGGGGAACTCGTCCCATCCGTAAGCCTCCGAATACTCGTCCAGGTTCAGCAGCAGACTGTTCTTGACGGCGTCACCCGGAGCGGCGAGCCGAAGCAGATCCGGTGTGTTCTGCGCCGCCAGGTACCGGGGGGCGTTCTGCTGCAGCGTAGCGAACGCCTCCGTCTCAAGCTCCACCGTCACCGAGGGGTTCTCCGATTCAAATCCCTCGGCGAGAGCTTCCCAAAGCGCCGATTGATCTTCATTCACTCTCGCGGTGATCGTCACAGGCGAAGAACCGAGCTCGGTGCTCACCGGAACCGCTGTTTGGGCCGGAGTGGTTCCGCCCGGCGCAGCGCATCCGGCGAGGAGCACTGCGAGAAGGGATGCTGCGGCGGTGACCCGAAGTCCTCGATGCCTTCCGCCTGCATGGATGCTGTTGATGGTCGCCTCTCCCTTGAACCGGAGTCGCACAAAAGCTGACTCGCCAGTCAGTATCGCACAAAACTGACTGAACAGTAAACTGTTCGCACCACTCTTGGAGGATCGATGTCTACTACGCGCACGAAGACCGGCGGCACGTATGCCAAGGGCCGTGCCAGCCGGGAGCGGCTGGTGGACGCGACCATGCGATTGGTTGCTCGGAACGGATCGAGAGGAACGACCCTGGCGCAGATCGCTGCCGAGGCGGGCGTCTCCCAAGCAGCGGTGATGTACCACTTCACATCCAAGGAAGAGCTCCTCAACGCGGCTCTCGACCGTCGGGACGAACTCGAGCGTCCCGCGTATCGCGACGCCGGGATTGGGCTCGGGATCTTCGACGCCATCGCGGCAGCAGTCCATCAGTGGAGCTCGCGGCCGGATGCGGTCGGGATGCATTCGGTGCTGATCGCCGAAAATATCGGCAACGACGGCGCTCTCCGGCCGCGACTGCACTCGCACTATGAACGAACCGTAGACGAGCTGACGCAAATCGTGGGCTCGGCGCAGGACGCCGGTGCGATTCGCCGCGAAATCGACCCGCGGCTCAAAGCGATCGAGATCCTCGCCTTCATCAATGGACTGGAGACAGCCTGGTTGCTCAACCCCACGGCTCCCGTGGCCCAGGCAGCGACCCAGTGGGCCGCTAACCAGAAGCTGGCGCTAGCTCAAAGGGACTGAATCTGTCACGGCACTGGGAGCCAAGCAATGACCTTCTCGATCTCGCGATCCCAGTAATCCCAAGTGTGTGCCCCTGGTCCGAACTCGACCCGAACCGGGATCTGCATCTCGTCCGCCACGCGCACAAACGTCTCGTTCTCGTGGAACAGCGGATCATCGACCCCGCAGCAAACATACAAAGCCGGGGCGTCCCGCATATCGGCGACGGGCTGCAGCAGTGCCAAGACATCATCGGCACCGCCAACGATCGACCGGTTATCGAAGATGCGATCCCAGAGACCTGCATCGAGGCTTCCTGGCCCCGGGCGAGTGCGTGCGGCAAGCCCAAGCGCGCCCGACAGGCTTGCTGCTGCGGCAAAGCGCTCGGGATGCCTCAGCGCCCATTTCATCGCGCCATAGCCACCCATGGACAGGCCGGCCACGAAGGACCGGTCGCGGCTGGACGGGACATTGAAGACACGCTCCACGACGCGAGGAAGCTCGTCAGAGAGAAAGCTCCAGTACGCACCACCGTGCACCTCGTCGCTGTAGTACGAGCGGTGCACCTGCGGCATCACAACAGCGAGCCCGCGCGCTGCGGCGTAACGCTCGATGCTTGTCTGGCGCACCCACATGGAGTCATCGTCACTCAGCCCGTGAAGCAGATAGAGAGTGCCGCGAGCCGCCTCCCGCTCCGGGACGATGGCTGTGAGCGAAGAACTGAGTTCGAGGACTTCGGACCGGAACGCGCAATGTAGGACGGCCACTGGATCTCCAATACTGAGTACGTAGTCAGTATCGATCCTAGGCGAATCTCCGAGCCCCTGTACACCGCGCCCGAACTGATCGCGAGCGAAGCGGCGGTGTGGCGCAGGTCGTGGATTGTCATGCGCTCCAGCCGGCTTCCACCAGCGCGGTCTTTGAACCACGACCGGAACCCGATCGCCGGCATCCGTCTTCGATCACGTCGTGAGGGGCGGCGTCTCGAAGGTGGCGCGGTTCTTGCCGGCGCGTTTGGATTCGTACATCGCCCGGTCTGCACGGACGAGCAGCTGCTCGGGTGCGGGGCAAGGGTGCACCCCGGGGAGGAACATCGAGATGCCCACACTGACGGATGCCGAGACCAGCCCCGCCCCCATCGAGATGGGCCCCTGGGTGAGGTGGAGGATCCGCTCTGCGATGGCCGTCGCGGCGGCCTCATCGGCGTTCGCGCAGATGGCGACGAATTCGTCGCCGCCGATGCGGCCCACGACGTCCTCGGAGCGCACTCCGGCGCTCAGCCTGACAGCCAACTCCACGAGCACCATGTCTCCGACCGCGTGACCGAATCGGTCGTTGATCGACTTGAACTCGTCGACATCGAGGAACAGCACGGCAAGTGGTTCGTCGCGCGCGGCTGCCGCTTCGAGTGCGGCCTCCAGACTCTGCTCGAGGAGCTGACGGTTGGCCAAGCCCGTGAGCTGGTCGTGCAGCGCCAGGAATGCCAGCCGGCGCTGCAGTCTGACGCGCACCAGGGTCTGCGACGCCTGGCGTCCCAGCGCCTTCTGCAGATCGAAGAACTGGTCGTCGAACTGCCGGGCACGCCCGAAGAAGCAGACCAGGATCCCCAATCGTCGGTCGTCGTCCATCAATGGCATCACGCTGAGTGCGGCCAGCCGTGTTTCGCGCAGTGCGGCAGCGAGTTGAGGGTACTGAGCGACCGCGGTTTCGTGGTCGACGACGACGACTTCTGGACTGTTGCGCAGGCTGACGATCGGCGGGACCATGCCGGCGAGCGGATTGGTGCCGCCGACCAGGGTGAGTTCGCCGTGGTCGTCCAGCAGCAGCACTCCCGCCTCTCGTGCGGCGAACGCGGTTCTGGCGACCTCCGCGAAGGACTGCGCCACGTCTTCGTCGCTGGCGCTGACCCCGAAGGCACGCGACACCTCCTGCAAGACCCGCACCTGCGCCTCGGACGACTCCGCAGCCCGCTGTGCGTGCAGGAGCTCCCGCTCGTACTGGATGCGGCCGGACGCGTTGAACACCGCAATGCGGTTCATGCCGGCCGCGTCGTCGCGAAGGGAGTTGATCAGCACCGGCAGCCGGGTGCCGTCAGCGCACACCATGGTGAGTGCGACTTCATCGAGCTGACCTTGCAACGGCAGCGCCTGCGCATGCCGGGTCTCGTAGAACAGCTGGCTTCCCGGATCCAGCAGTGCGGCGAACGGCCGGCCTTCGATCTGCGACCGGGTGAAGCCCATCCAGCCGATCAGGGTGTCGTTCGCCTCGAGGATCAGACCCTCGAGCGAGGTGCCGATCAGGCCGCAGGGCGCCCCCTGAAACCACGAGCGCTCGCTAGCTCCGGTCACCGAGATACCCGCGAATCCGAGCGACGACCTCATCTGGCGACGACAGGATCGGCACATGCCCGGTCGCCTCGAGGACCGAAATCGTGCTGCCCTCGATCGCGGCGTGCACGTACTGGCCGACCTCCGCGGGAGCGATGGCGTCGTCGGTGCACTGCATCACCAGCGTCGGAACGGTCACCAGAGGGAGGTCGGCGCGGTTGTCGGAGAGGAACGTGACGTGGGCGAAATGCCTTGCGATGTCCGGATCGATGCTGCAGAAACTCGTCGTGAGCTGCTCGCCGAGTTCCGGCCGCTGCGCGTTGCCCATGATGACCGGCGCCATCGTCCGCGACCAGCCCAGATAGTTGCTGTCGAGGGAGTCGAGCAGCGACGCGATGTCCTCGGGCTCGAAGCCGCCCCGATAGGAGCCGTCGTTGACGTACCGCGGTGACGGGCCCACGAGCACCAGTGCGCCGAACCGGGAAGGGTCGCGGTTCGCCGCCAGAACGCCGATCATCGCACTGACCGAGTGACCGACGAACACGACATCTGTCGCATCCAACGCGTCCAGGATCTCGAGCACGTCGTCCGCATAGCCATGCAGCGAGTCGTACTTGCCCGCGTCGTACGCCGACAGGTCCGATCCCCCAGCGCCGACGTGGTCGAACAGGACCACCCTGTGGTCGGCCTCGAACTGCGGAGCGACGAGACCCCACGTCGCCTTGCTGCACCCGAAGCCGTGCGCGAACATCATGACGCGGCCGCCTGCGGCGCCCGAGACGGTGACGTTGTTGCGCTGCAGAGCAGCGCGCGTACCCAGGACCGACATATCTGCTCCAGGTGCGTCTCCCCGTCGCGCCGGATAGGCGCGCCCAGCAGAAATCGTAAACGAGAATGCGCCGGCATCCCGCACCGGCGGCGAAGAGACGGTGAGGTGCGTGCGGTCGATCGACCGCACGCACCCGAAGATCGATCACCCAGCAGGTTCGCATCACGGGCGAAGGACGATGACGGATGCCGCAGCCCTCGGCTGCGGCATCCGTCATCGCTATCGCATCGCGACGCGCGTCGTCACCCTCG
Source organism: Microbacterium sp. ZW CA_36 (assembly GCF_044987475.1). Lineage (NCBI taxonomy): Bacteria > Bacillati > Actinomycetota > Actinomycetes > Micrococcales > Microbacteriaceae > Microbacterium > Microbacterium sp. ZW CA_36. The sequence continues at coordinate 125,483 of NZ_JBJDRL010000002.1, read as the reverse complement.
CGGGCGCGACCCGGGTGCGTTACCTCGCGAGGAACGCCAGGATGTCGGCGTCCAGCTGTTCCTGGTACTCCCCCGCGATCCCATGCGGGGCGCCGGCGTAGACCTTCAGCTCGCCGTGCTTGACGAGCTCGGCGCTCTTGACCGCGGCATCCGCGATCGGAACGATCTGGTCGTCGTCGCCGTGTGCGAGGAAGATCGGCACGTCGAGCGACTTCAGGTCTTCGGTGAAGTCGGTCTCCGAGAACGCGGCGACGCAGTCGTAGGCGGCCTTGAGTCCGACGAGCATGCCCTGGCGCCAGAAGTCGTCCCGCGCGCCCTGCGACACCTTCGAGCCCTCACGATTCGCGCCGAAGAACGGCACGGAGAGGTCCTGGTAGAACTGCGACCGGTCCTTCAGGACACCCTCGCGGATGGCGTCGAAGGCCTCGATCGGGGTGCCGTCGGGGTTCGATTCGGACTTGACCATGACGGGCGGCACAGCACCGGCCGTCACGATCTTGGCCACCCGGCCGACGCCGTGCTGCGCGGCGTACCGCACGACCTCGCCGCCACCGGTGGAGTGGCCGATGAGCACGATGTCGTGCAGGTCGAGCTGCTCGACGAGCTCGGCGAGGTCACGCGCGTAGGTGTCCATGTCGTTGCCCTGCCAGGGCTGCGACGACCGGCCGTGACCACGGCGGTCGTGTGCGATCGCACGGTAGCCGTGGTCGGCGAGCAGCTTCAGCTCGACCTGCCAGGCGTCAGAACTCAGGGGCCAGCCGTGGCTCAGGATGACCGGCTGACCCGAGCCCTGGTCGGTGTAGTAGATCTGAGTTCCGTCTGCGGTGGTGATGTACGGCATCAGTGTGCTCCTTCGGTGGCGATGAGTGGATGGGTGGGGTGGAGGGTCACGCCAACTCGGCGATGGCCTCGGTGATGACGGCCACGACCTCGGCGGGGTGCGTCTGCATCACCAGGTGCGGCGCGTCGATCTCGATGACCTTGCGCACACCGGCGCGCTGGTAGCCGAAGCGCTCGACATCGGGGTTGATGGTGTGGTCGGCGCTCGAGACGATGCCCCACGAAGGCTTCGTCTTCCATGCGGCGACCGGAGCCGGCTCGCCGAAGGCGACCGCCGACAGCGGGCGCTGCGAGACGGCGAGGACGCGAGCCGACTCGGGGTCGACACCGGCGGCGAATACCTGCGGGAAGGCGTCGATCTTGACCGAGACGTCGGTGCCGGGTTCTCCGCCGTCGACGGGATACAACGAGTACACGAGGTTCGCTGCAAGCTCGGAGTCGGGGAAGCCGCCCTGCAGCTGCCCCAGGCTCTCGCCCTCGTCCAGTGCGTAGCCCGATACGTAGACCAGACCGACGACGTTCTCGGCGACGCCGGCGACTGTGATCACCGCACCGCCATAGGAGTGGCCGGCCAGCAGCACCGGGCCGTCGATCTGCTCCACGAACGACTTGAGGTACGCCGAGTCGCCCGAGAGGCTGCGGTTGAACACCGGCGGCACGAGCACGGTGTAGCCGTCGTCGAGCAGGCGACGCGTGACGGGGGCCCAGCTCGCGGCGTCGGCGAAGGCACCGTGGACGAGCACGATGGTGGGGGAATCCGACATGGTTCTCTCTTTCTCTGTGGTGCCGGGCGGCGAGATAGGAGAACCGTCCGGCGGGGATTTTGCAGAGAGGCGCAACGCTGAGACCCTCGGACTGTGGTCAGTACGTCCAATTCGAGTCCATCGCCCTGCTGGGCACCACGAAGTTTTCACGCAGCTTCGAATCCTCTGCTCTCCCGCCGATGAACTCAGCGGTACCTCTGCAAGAACTGCTCCGCCAGCACCGCCGTGACGCAGACCTCACGCTCGAAGGACTCGCCGAACGCTCGGGCGTGAGCGACCGCACGATCAGCGACATCGAGCGCGGCATCAGCCTCGGACCCCGCCGAGGCACCATGCTCGCCCTCGCCGATGCGCTCGAGCTGCGCGATGACGAACGCGAGCGCTTCCTCGCGTCCGCTCGTGCCGGGAGGATGCCGGCTGCGCCGGACGCCCGATCGGTCGACATCGAGCCGCACAGACTCGCCGATTTCATGGGCCGGGAGTCCGAGATCCTCAGCGTCGTCGCGCAGCTCGACCCCACCGGTGCGGCAGGCGACCTGGCGGCGCCGGTGGTGCTCCACGGAGCCCCGGGAGTGGGAAAGACCTCCATCGCCATCGAGGCGCTACACCGGTGCGCTTCGCTCACGCCCACCCGCCTGTTCGTCGATCTCGGCGGGCTCGACGCCGTGCCGCTCACGCCGTTGCAGGTGCTGCAGGCGCTGCTTCGGCAGCTGACGGGCGATCCGGACGTGCCCAAGACGCTGGGCGAGGCCGCGGCGGCATGGCGGACAGCGGCTGCGGCATCGACTGTCGCCATCCTGCTCGACGATGCCGCCAACGAAGCGCAGATCCGACCGGTGCTGACCTCCGATGGCCAGGGCGCCGTCGTGGTCACGTCACGCCGCGCACTCGCCGGACTCGAGTCGGCCCGGCGGCTCACGATCGGTCCGCTGCCGCGGCAGGAGGCCATCGCGTTCCTCCAGCGGATCATCCCCGAAGACCAGGCGCTGACCGGCGACCTCGACGAGCTGGCCGGATTCTGCGACGACATCCCGCTCGCCCTCCGCATCGCCGGCAACCGCCTGGCGACCCAGCCGACGTGGACCGTCGAGGACTTCCTGCGACGGCTGCGCAGAGAAGAGCGCCGCCTGAGCGTCCTGGTGGCCGGCGACCTCGCCATGGAATCGACGTTCGGCCTCTCGTACGAGCATCTCGCCGCGCCCTCGCAGACGCTGTTCCGCCGGCTGTCGCTGGTCGATGGGCCGTCGTTCGACGCGCGGCTCGCGGGCGCGGTCGGCGATCTCGGTGTGGATGACGCGGAGGACCTGCTCGATGGGCTCGCCGCGCTCGGTCTGGTCGAGACGCTCCGCGGCGACCGCTACCGGCTGCACGACCTTCTGCGCCTCTACGCGGCATCCCGACTCCGGGCGGAGGAGACGTCAGACGCCATCTCGGCGGAGCGCCGCCGTCTTCGTGACTGGCTGCTCGCCACTGCGATCACCGCAGGCGCGCGCTTCGAGCCGAGGCCGCCCGATGCGCCGGCGGTGGACGGGCGGCTCACGTTCTCGTCGAATGACGAAGCACGAGCCTGGCTTATCGCCGAGGCGGAGCACTGGTTCTCGGCGTACCAGGCCGCCGCATCGCGCGGGGACCACCTCACGGTGGTGGCGGTCGCCGACTCGCTGCACTGGTTCTCGGACCTCTGGCGTGCGTGGGGACGCTGGCAGGAGGTCTTCGCCGCGTCCGTGGCGGCGGCCGTGGCGCTCGACGAGCCCGCGCAGCAGGCGCGGCATCTGGGATACCTGGCGTGGGCGCAGCTCGTCGAGACCTTCGATCCCGCGCAGGCGCGCACGACCGCCGAGGCCGCCCTCCGGGCGGCGCAGCGTGTCAGTGACGTGCAGCAGAGCGGCTGGGCGAACTTCTACCTCGCCTGGAGCATGCTGAACGTGCGCGATTTCGATGTGGCTCACAGATATGCGGATGCCGCGGTGCAGGACTTCGCCACGGCCGGCGATGTGGAGGGCGAGCTGCAGGCGCGTTCGATCGGGGCGAGCATCCGCAGCCGCTACGAGCCCGAAGCGGCCATCGATGAGCACCGTGAGCTTCTCGAGTTCGTGGCACGCGTCGGCGACGAGCTGCCGGCCAGCATCCGCGGCCTGACGGAGACCAACGCCCACGCAGTCATCGCCTACGGCCTGCTCCAGCTCGGTCAGCATGAGGATGCTGTCGCCGCGGCATCCGCTGCCCTTGCGATCGGCTCGTCGGCAGAGTTCCAGAGCGGGCATGCCTCAGCCCACCGGCACCGTGGCCTGGCGCAGCTCGCGCTCAGCCACGTCGACGCGGCGCGCTCCGATCTGACGGCCGCGCTCACCCTGGGCGCCGGAGCGCGCTCCGGGACGTGGCTCGACGAGGTGAGAGCGGCGCTGGACGCGATTCCGGGATGACGCCGAAACGGCGCGGCCGCCCGGCCAGGAACGAGTCCTCTCCCTGATGTCGGATCTCGTCGCGGCGATGTTGCCGACTTCTCCCCGTGCCCGACCAACGAGAGTGCCCGACCAACGAGAGTCCTCTTGAGCGCCATCACCTCAGGCTCAGGAGAACGCACGCCGGCTGTCACGGGGCGCCTCCGGCGCGCATGCGTCCTTGCCGAGGTCCTCCGCCGCTACGCCTCCCCCTCGCCGGCGGCGACGCTCACGGGCGTCGAGGCGGTGATCGGGATGTGCGCGAGAACGATGGGGCCGCGCGCGCGGCGGTGCAGCAGCAGGTAGCCACCGCCGATCGCGAGGCTCAGCCCGATCGTGATGAGCGCGCTCCACTGCAGCAGCGGCGAGTTCCCCTCCAGGTCGTAGATCTCGGGACGCGGCCACACCAGGTTCACGATCATGGCGAGCTGGAACGCGACCGCGAGTCCGTTGAGCAGCAGGCCCCAGCGCCCCAGGGTGAACAGCGGCTTGCCGCCCTCGTCGACGCCGGTCGGCAGGCCGCCGGTGCGACGGTGACGGAATCGTGCAATCAGCAACGGCGCGGTGACGCCGAGGTAGGCGATGTAGATCATCGCGATGCCGATGCTCGACAGCGCGGTGAACAGAGCGGGCTGACCGAAGTTCACGACGAGGGCGATCGCCGCGCCCACCCCCACGACGACCGATGCCGTGATCGGAGTGCCGGTGCGGCGCGAGACGCGGCCGATCGAGCGGTGGAAGGGAAAGGCGCGTTCCCGCGACATCGAGTACATCATGCGAGCGCCCGCGGTCTGCACGGCGAGCGTGCACGCGAAGACAGCGACGGCGACCGTGCACAGCATGAGACGCCCGCCGACATCGCCGAGGACGGCGGTGATGACGTACGACAGTCCATAGGTGGCGAGCTGCCCGTCGTCGAGGCTGGGGGCGGCCAGCAGCGCGCCGATGATGAGCAGGGCGCCACCGAGTCCCGAGAACGCCAGCGCCCGCAGGATCGTGCGCGGAGTGGTGCGACGCGGGTTGTGGGTCTCTTCGGCCAGCTCGCTCGCTGAATCGAAGCCGACGAGGACGTAGGCAGCCATGAGCGACGACGCGAGCCATGCGAACAGGTAGGGCTCGGTGCCCACGCGACCCTCGGTCGTGAGGAGGATCGACGGGTCGCGCTGCGGCAGAAGGAAGAGGATCGCGATCAGCACGATCGCGCCGACGATCTCGATCACGACCCCGAACGAGGTGATGCGGGCCATCAATCGGACGCTGAGGATGTTCACCGTGGTCGTCGCGGTCAACATGATCAGTCCGAGCACGATCGCGTTCGCGGCACCCGTCGGCGACGCGATCGACGGGTCGGCGCCCGGGCCGCCGACGATCTGGAAACCGTCCCAGATCGCGGGCAGAACGGCCTGCACGGCGATCGCGGCGACGGCGACCGTGATCACCTGGCCGATGATCATCGTCCACCCCGTCATCCAGCCGAAGACCGTTCCGGCGAGGCGGCTGGACCAGTGGAAGATCGCCCCCGAGATCGGCCAGCGGGCCGACAGCTGTGCGAAGTTGAGCGCCACCAGGAGCTGGCCGACGAAGACGGCTGGCCATGTCCAGAAGAACGCCGCTCCCCCGAGGCCGAAACCGAGGGCGAACAGCTGGAAGACGGTGGTGAGGATCGAGACGAACGAGAAGCCGGCCGCGAAGGACGAGAACGACCCCACGCCGCGATGCAGCTCCTGGGTGTAGCCGTGATCGGTGTCGGCACCGGAGTGGTGGAGCGAGGATTGCCGTGCAGTCAATGCCATGTCGGGCCCTTTCGGATGCGGCGTGCGAGACGTGCCCGAACAGGCGATGGAGCCCGATACCTGTCAGGCGATAGTTATCGTGTTTCGAGTGTGGAGGCCCGTGGTTCCACACCGATTGCCGCCCCGTTTCAGGCGTGTAACAGTGTTTCCACGGTCGAGCGACCGTGGAGAGGGCTCAGCGAGCGGCGGCGATCGCGGACTCGTCCAGGCCGCAGACTCGCAGGCACGCGTCCGCGATGTGAAGAGCGTCGATCGACTCGCCATCGCGGCGCAGCGGAATCACGATCTCGACGAGATGGATGATCGCGGCACCGAGCTCAGCGGCGGTCCACGAAGCGCGTATCGCATCGGTGGCGGCATCCCACGCGAATGTTCCGTAGGCATCGCGCAGCTCGCGCCGGGAGGCGCGGAAGCCGTCGAACCGATCACGATTCGCCTCCGGCAGGAGGTAGAGGATGCCGATGTTGTGAGGGGCGGAGACGAGCGTCTCGACGTCCCGGACGGCGAGCCGGTGCAGCGCCACGGCAGGCGCGAGGCCGCGGTCGGCGCGCAGGCTCGCTGCGAACTCGACGCTCGGGCGCACCGTGCGCTCGAGCAGTTCGACGAGGATGTCGTCCTTGCCCGCGAAGTGGTAGTACAGCGACGCTTGACGGATGCCGATGCGGTCGGCGATCGCGCGGGTCGTCGTGGCCGCGAACCCATGCTCCACGAACAGTGCGGCGGCGGCGTCGAGGATCTCGTCGCGCGGGGCCAGATGGGTGGATCCGGCGGTGGCCCGGGGCCTGCCTGCGCGGGCTCGGGGCGTCGTGCTCATACCGGCATCCTCGCACGATCGTGCGAGGATGCCGGTCGCTGGGCGGGTCAGACGGCGGCCAGGTGGGCGCGCCAGCCGCCCCGGGCCGAGATATCGACCGCGCCCTCGAGCGCGGCGGGCGTCGCGAGGAATCCGGCGACGCGCGTACCGTCAGCCAGGGACACGGACCCGATGGCCAGCGGCGGCGGGACCGCATCGACGACGGCGGCGAAGCCCTCGGCCGAGAACTCCCACACCTCCCCCGCGATCGTCGCGCCCCCCGATCCGGTATGCACCAGCCCCGGCTTCGGCGGCGTTGTCGCGAGCGCGTGGAACGTGTACTCCCCGACGGTGCTCGCCGCGCCGACGAGGCGACCACCCGCGCTGACCAGCTGGCGGTTGAGCGGCTCCCCCGTCAGATGCGCCCCGACGACGAAGAGACGACGAGGAGCCGCCTGGAAGCGCTGGGCGATCTGCGCGAGCACCCGGTCGGTGAACGCCGGCCCGGTGAGCATGATGCCGAACGGCAGCCCGTCGACCAGGCCGCTCGGTACCGCGAGCGCAGCCATGTCGAGCAGGTTGGCGAAGTTCGTGAACCGTCCCATGCGGGAGTTCGCGGCGATCGGCTCGGCCGCGACTTCGGCGAGCGTCGGATGCCAGGTCGTCGTAGGGGTGAGCAGCGCCGCACAGCCTTCCAGCGCTTCGGCACCGCGCAGTCGCAGATCGTCGAGCCGCTCCATGTCGGCGAACAGCTCGTGCGCGGCGGGGGCAGCCCCGGCGAGGATGATGCCCGCGACCGTCGGGTCGAGATCACCGCCGATCTGCTCACGGTGCTCGTCGATGTGCGAGCCCACCGCGCTGTATCGCTCCGCGACGAATGCCCCCTCGTACAGCAGCCGCGCGGCATCGAGGAGGGCGGAGATGTCGCGTTCGACGACCTCGAACCCGGCCGAACGAGCGGTGGAGACCGCGGCCTCGAAGGCCTCGCGCCATCCGGCGGCGAGACCGTCGAGCTGCGCCGGCAGGGGCACCGCGAGGCGCGCGCGAGGCGGCAGCGCCGCGTGCGCGGCATCCGTCCTCGCCAGCGGATCGCGTCCGTCGAGTCCCGTCATCGTCTCGACGGCGGTCCGGGCGAGCTGGAGATCGCGGGCGAAGACCGTCACGACGTCCTGCGTGCGACACGCGGGCACGACGCCCGTGGTCGGCACCAGACCCTTCGTCGGCTTGACGCCGACGATGCCGTTGAGAGCAGCCGGCACGCGACCGGAGCCCGCGGTGTCGGTGCCGAGCGCGAGATCCACGATCCCGAGCGCGACCGCCACCCCCGACCCCGACGACGAGCCGCCAGAGATGCGGGCGGGATCCCACGCGTTGCGCACCGCACCGAACGGCGATCGCGTGCCCACCAGCCCCGTCGCGAACTGGTCGAGGTTCGTCTTTCCGACGACGATCGCCCCGGCGGCACGCAGACGCGCCACCGCGGTCGCATCGGCGGCCGGCTCGTAGGAGAAGGATGCCGATCCTGCCGTCGTCGGCAGTCCCGCCACGTCGATGTTGTCCTTGACCGCGACGGTGAGTCCGGCCAGAGGCAGGTCCTCGCCCACCTCGACCCGTGCATCGATTGCTGCGGCCTCGGCGACGAGATCCTGCGCGTCACGCAACGAGATCCAGATCTCGGGACGTTCGACGTCCGCGATCCGCGCGAGGGCGCGGTCGACTGCGGTGCGAGCTGTGGTGTGCCGGCCGGTCATGCGTGTGCTCCGATCGCAGCGAGGATCTGTCCGGGAGCGACCTGCTCTCCGGGCGAGGCATACAGTTCGAGCACGCGGCCCCCGCGCGGCGCCACCACTTTCGACTCCATCTTCATGGCTTCGACCGACAGGATCGGATCCCCCTCGGCGACGGACGCGCCGACGTCGACGGACAGCTGCCACACGGTCGAGGCGAACGGGGCGTAGACGGGCTCGGCGCCCTCGGGAAGCACGATCTCGGCGGATGCGGGCGGGGTCGGCGGCTCGTCCGAGCGCTCGAACTCGCCCGCAAGACGCCAGCGCTCGCGCTCCTCGGAGAAGGCTGCGCTCTGGCGCTCGCGGAATCCGGCGATCGACTCCGCGTTCGCCTCGAGGAACCGCTGGTGCTCCGCGATCGAGAACGTGCCGTCGACGGTCTCGTACCGCCCGCGCCCGGCATCCGTCTCGGCGCGCAGCTCGAGCAGCTCCTCGGCCGAGACCGGGTACCACTCGATGCGATCGAAGAACCGCAGCGCCCACGGATTCTCCTGGAACAGGCCGCCCCGGCGGAAGCGGTTCCAGATCTGCACCGTGCGGCCGACGAACTGGTAGCCGCCCGGGCCCTCCATGCCGTAGATGCACATGTACGCGCCGCCGATGCCGACCGAGTTCTCGGCGGTCCACGTGCGCGCCGGGTTGTACTTGGTCGTGACCAGGCGATGGCGCGGGTCGAGGGGTGTGGCGACCGGCGCTCCGAGATACACGTCGCCGAGGCCCAGCACCAGATAGCTCGCGTCGAACACCGTACGGAACACATCGTCGACGGAGTCGAGTCCGTTGATGCGGCGGATGAACTCGATGTTCCACGGCGTCCACGGCGCATCGCCTCGGACACCGTTCATGTACCGCTCGATCGCCAGGCGCGTGGCCGGATCGTCCCAGCTGAGCGGCAGGCGCACCGTGCGAGAGGGCACGACGAGCTCGCTCGTGGGCGGTACCTCGGCCTCGAGCTCCTGCAGCAGGGCCGCCATCTTCGACGCCGGCAGGATCGACGGGTCGGTGTGCACCTGGAGCGAGCGGATGCCGGGAGTCACGTCGAGCACGCCGGCAGGGGCGTGCTCCGCCAGCGTCTCCTGCAGGGCGTGCACGCGCATCCGCAGCGCGAGGTCGAGCTGCATCGGACCGTACTCGACCAGCACGTTCGAGTCGCCGTCGCGGCGGTAGGTCACCGCCGGGTCGTCGCCGGATGCCTCCTTCCGCGCGTACACGCCGTCGTCTCCGTCGCCGCCATGTGTGATCAGGGTCGGCGACGCACGTCGGTTCACCAGCGCGGGCGCCTCCGCCTCGGCGACCGGCGAGAACCGCACCCGGTCGCCGGGGCGAAGCTGGCCCACCTTCCACAGCTCGCCGCTCGCGACGACCGCGGGGCACACGAATCCGCCGAGGGAGGGACCGTCCGGACCGAGGATGATCGGGGTGTCGCCGGTGAAGTCGATCGCGCCGACCGCGTACGGGGTGTCGTGGATGTTCGAGGGGTGCAGGCCCGCCTCGCCGCCATCAGGGCGCGCCCAGCGGGGCTTGGGCCCGATGAGCCGCACACCGGTGCGGGCCGAGTTCAGGTGCACCTCGTAATCGGTGGCGTAGAAGGCGTCGAGGTCATCGCGCGTGAAGAACTCCGGCGCGCCGTGCGGCCCCTCGGTGACGCCGATCGTCCACGCGTCGGTAAGCGCCGGCCGGCGCTCGGCCGGCGTCGCGTCGCCGAGTGGTGCCGACACGGCGGCGGGGCCGATCGTTCCGGGGCGCAGCACGTCGCCGGCGAGCAGCGCGCGCCCGCCGTGTCCGCCGAATCCGCCGAGCGTGAAGGTCGATGCGCTTCCCAGGTACGCCGGCACGTCGAATCCCCCGCGCAGGGCGAGGTAGGTGCGCAGGCCCGGCCCGGTGGCGGAGCCGATCGCCAGCGTCGAACCCGCGGGCACGCGGACCGGTTCCCACAGCGGGATGCGCTCACCGTCGATCGTGCTCATCGCCGCCGCCCCGGTCACGGCGATCACCGCGGCGTGCGAGAACCGCAGCGTGGGCCCCGTGAGCGTGATCTCCAGCCCGGGCGCGCCTTCAGGGTTGCCCACTGCCAGGTTCGCCTCGGCGAGCGAGACCCGATCGAACGGGCCGCTCGGCGGAACGCCGATCTGCCAATAGCCGACCCGGCCGGGAAGATCCTGCACTGTCGTCATCGCGCCCGGCGCGATCACGTCGATGCGCGGATCGGGGTCCTCTGTCACGTCGAGCGTCGACGTGCTGTGCGTCGCAGCGACGAAGGCGGGGGCATGCGCCAGCGAACGCAGCAGGCCGAGGTTGGTGACGATGCCATCCACACGACTGTCGCCGAGTGCGGTGCCGAGCAGTTCGAGAGCCGCGCGGCGATCGTCGGCGTGCGCGATCACCTTCGCGAGCATCGGATCGTACGAGGCGGTGACCTCGGTGCCGTCCTCGACCCAGCCGTCCAGCCGGACGCCCGCCATCGGTTCGCTGCCCTGCCCCGGGAAGGCGGCGCGGGTGACCAGGCCCGTCGAGGGCAGCGAGTTCCGGCCGGGGTCCTCCGCGTACACGCGCGCCTCGACCGCAACACCGCGCGGCATCCATTCGCGAGAGAACAGGTCGCCGGGAAGCCCTGCGGCGCCGTCCCGTGCGAGCGTCAGCATCATCGCGACCAGGTCGACGCCGAACACCTCCTCTGTGACCGGATGCTCGACCTGCAGGCGCGTGTTCACCTCGAGGAACGAGGCCTCCTCGCGCGCCGGATCGTAGACGAACTCCACGGTGCCGGCGCTGCGATACGAGACCGAAGCCGCGAGCTCGCGCGCAGACCGATGCAGCAGCTCGCGCACGCGATCGGGCAGCGCCGGTGCGGGTGCCTCTTCGATGACCTTCTGATTGCGCCGCTGCAGCGAGCAGTCGCGGTCGCCGAAGACCGCGACCCCGCCCTCGCCATCGCCGAACACCTGCACCTCGACATGACGGGCGGGGCGCACGAAGCGCTCGAGGAAGATCCCCGTCGACCCGAAGTTCGCCGAGGCGAGCGCCGCGACGCGCGCGAACGCGTCGCGGACCTCGGTCGCGCTGAAGCACGCCTGCATGCCGATGCCGCCGCCGCCGCCCGTGGCCTTGACCATGACCGGGTACCCGATCCCGTCGGCCGCGGCGACCGCCTCGTCGGCGTCGCGCAGGAGGCCGGTGCCCTGCACGAGCGGGACGCCCGCGCGCCGTGCCAGCTCTCGTGCGGTGTGCTTCTCGCCGAACGCGGCGATGTGCTCGGCGGACGGACCGACGAATCCGATGCCGGCCTCCTCGACGGCCGCGGCGAACGTGAGGCTCTCCGACAGGAAGCCGTACCCGGGATGGATCAGCCCGGCCCCGGTCGCGACCGCGGCCTCGAGCACGACATCCGTCCGCAGATACGACTCCTTCGGGGCGGCGGGACCGAGGCGCACCGCCTGATCGGCCTCGCGTACGTGGGGCGCCGCGCGGTCCGCGTCGGAGTAGACGGCGACCGTGCCCATGCCGAGCTCGCGGGCCGAGCGGATGATGCGCCGCGCGATCTCGCCGCGGTTGGCGATGAGGACGGTGTCGCGGGAGAGGGAAGTCATCGGGTCTCCTCGGTGTCACGCGGGTCCACTGTGATCATCCGCAGCGGAGTGGGGTTGAAGTCGTTGCACGGATTGTTCATCTGCGGGCAGTTCGAGACGACGACGAGCACATCGCGCTCGGCGCGCAGCGCCACCCGCTTGCCGGGGGCGCTCATGCCGTCCACGATCCCGAGACGCCCGTCGGCCTCGACCGGCACGTTCATGAACCAGTTGATGTTCGAGACGAGGTCGCGCGCGCCGAGGCCGTGGATGGCGCCCTCGGTGAGGAAGTTCTCTCGGCACGCGTGCTGGAACGACACGTGATGGCCGTATCTGAGCGTGTTGGATTCCTTGGAGCACGCACCGCCGATCGTGTCGTGACGATCGATCTCGTTCGCGACGACGGTCATCAGCGGCAGCGATTCGTTCGAGAGGAGCACCGAGCCTTCGCGCAGGTAGGCGTTGCCCTGTGCGACCAGCGTGTCGGGAGCGCTGTAGCGGTGAGCGGTGTCGTGCGCGTCGAACACGAGGAAGTCGGCGGACTGGTTGCCGCCGACGTCGACGATCGTGAGCACGTTTCCGGCGGCGACGACAGCCGACCACGACGCGTTGGACGCGACGCGGTCGTCGGCGACAACGCGGCCCGCAACCGCGGCGTCGCTCCAGTCCAGCGGCGAGTCGGGTGCCGCGACAGCGCCGACCGGCACCGCGCTGTCGAGAGGTGCAGTGATTTGGGTGGTCATAGTCCGCATGCCTCCGCATAGTCGAGGGTGTTGAGATACGCCCGGCGCGATTCCGGGGACTCGGCGAACCGCGGGTCGTCGGGCAGAGTGGGCGATCCCCGCCACGCGTGCACCCGCAGCGGGCCGCTCCGGTAGCCGGAGGCGGGGTCTGCGGGGTGCATCACGTTCGCGATCAGCACGATCAGGGGAATCTCGGCCACGAGCGTGACGGAGGTGCCCGCTCCCGCGGACCCGAGCCACTCGACCGCTCCGTCCGCAGCGACGCGCACCCCCTGGAAGAACGAGATGCTCGGCGGCAGGTCGCGCGCGCCGAGCCCGTGCTTCGCGGCAGCCTTCAGGAACAGAGCGCGTCCCGAGGGCGCCGGTCCCTCCGGACGCGCGTCGCCGAATCGAGCGCGGTTCGCGGCATCCGTCGACGTGCCGAACAGGGCGTCGTGACGTCCTGAGGTGTCGTCGACGATCGTGGCGAGAACGCGCCCGTCACCGGAGAGGAGCGGATGCCCCGTCCCCAGGTACGCCTGCCACGGGATCTTGACGGTGTCGGCGGTGTTCAGCCGTTCCCACGGCTCGTGCGCGTTGAACAGGAGCACGTGCGCATTCGCGTCGCCCGTGGGGTCGTCGAACCGCAGATGCGTGCCCCGCGCGATGACGCGGTGCGTGTATCCGCCCGGGGCCACCGTCTCACCCCATGTCAGCGACGCCGGGTCGATGCCGGACGGCGCGAACGGGGATGCGGAGGCCGGGAGGTACGGCATCCACTCGCTGGTCAGTCCGCCCTGGGCGCGGGCATCCGCACGCGCGTTGCCTACCGTGTCGGTGGCGCGCTCCTCCGCGCTCATCGCTCGTCCTTGCGCGTGGCGCGTGCGACGAGCACCGTGGCGCCCGGCACGAGCACCGCGGCGGCGGCGAGCTTGATGGCGTCGCCGGCCAGGAACGGGAAGAGACCTGCGTTCGCCGCGTCGCCGAGCGTCATGCCGAGCGAGATCGCCAGCCACGGCACCCCCACTGCGTACACGGCAGCGGATCCGGCGACGAGCGCCGCGACCGTGGGCAGCACTCGGCCCGACGAGTGTTCCACGATGCGACCGACCAGCCATGCGGCGATGACGAAGCCGACGAGATACCCGCCGGTCGCGCCGAGTACGACGTCGATCCCCGACTCGGCGGACGCGAACAGGGGGACGCCCAGCGCGCCGGCCACGAGGTAGACGAGCATCGACGCGGCGCCGCGCATCGACCCCAGCGTGGCGGCGACCAGCAGGACGCTGAAAGTCTGAAGTGTGAACGGCACGGGGTGCAGCGGCACGACGACCTGTGCGGCGACCGCCGTGAGCGCCGCACCGGCGCCCACGAGCAAGAGGTCTCCGACCGCCGACCTCGGAACGATGCGATCGATGAGGGATGCCCGCGAGCGCGGGACACTGACAATGGCCATTCCGGAACTCCCTACCCATATCTGTCAACCGACAGGTATCTGAGTATGGAACGGCCCGGTGTCGCCGCGATTGTCGAGACGTTTCCGCCGTGTAACAGCTCGCCCGGGCCTGCAACGCGGAGGGTGGGGTGCCCAGCACGCCCCGCGATAGTCGTTCAGCGAGAGCGGCGCCCCCGGGTCGCCTTGACCGCCATCTGCGCCGCGATGAACACGAGGAAGACGGCGAAGAGCACGTTGCCGACGAACGGCTCGACGATCGTCGCGAGCCACGCGCCGAGCGCCGTCGTCGTGCAGGCTGCGAGTCCGACGCACGCCGCCGACACCAGGTCGACGTTGCCACGGCGGACGTTGCCGATCGTCCCGGAGATCGCCGCGGGGATCATCATGAGCAGTGACGTGCCCTTCGCGACGAGGTCGCTGGTGCCGAAGACCATCATCAGCACGGGTACGACGATGATGCCGCCGCCGACCCCGATGAGACCCGAGACCGTGCCGGTCACCACGCCGAGCAGCACGAGGGCGACACCGCTCCCCCACGTGAGCACGAGCTGGGCGTCGCGGGAGGGGATCACCAGGAAGAGGGACACGATGACGGCGGCGAGGAATCCCACGAAGATCCAGCGCAGCGCGGTCTGCGACACCTTCGGGAGGAGCCACGTGCCGATCTGCGCGCCGCCGACAGCACCGGCCGCGATCAGCAGGGCAGGGATCCAGGCCACTGCGTCGTTCAGGCCGTAGGAGATCACACCCACCGTCGCGGTCGGCACGATCGCGGCGAGCGACGTCCCCGCTGCGAGGCGCTGGTCGAAACCGAGGAGCAGCACGAGCAGCGGCACGACGACGGTCCCGCCCCCGACACCGAAGAGGCCTGACAGGAGGCCCGCCAGAAGACCGATCCCGATGCAGATCGCGATCCCGCGGGGAGTGCGTCGCATGATGCGAGCCGAGGTCATGACCTCTCCAATCGTGTGGATCCAATCGCTCCAATATAGGATACGACTGCTCCCGCCCGCAGAGAGGAGCCACAACTGTGGCTGACGTCATCGTCGTCGGACTCGGCCCCGCCGGAATCATCGCGGCACGCGTGCTGGGACGAGCCGGCCTTTCAGTGGTGGCCATTCAAGCCGAGGCTGCTCAGCCCGGACGCGCGCCGCTGGCTGCGCCAGCGCCCACGCTACGCAGCACTTCAGACGACGAGGCGTTGCCGCAGGCCGCGCCACCGGCAGGACTCGACACCGTCGGCGGATCGAAACTGCTCGCCGCTGCGCAGGCGTACAGGCTCGACGACTGGTCGTTCGAGATGCGGTCCGCGACCGAGCGCCGCTACGGCCCGCTTCCCCCCGACTCCGATGTGGTGGACTGGCCCATCAGCGCCGCGGAACTCGCGCCGTGGTACGACATCGTCGAGGACGCCGTCGATGCGGCCCCGAGACCCGCCACCGCGTGGACCGATCGGATGAGCCTCGCTGCCGCAGGCCTCGGCTGGGAGCCGTTCGCGGCTCCCGCTGCAGCATCCCCCGACGCGGCCCCGCTTCTCGTCGGCAGCGATGTCGAGGTCGTGCGCGCAACCGTGACCGCGATCCTGCGGGGATCGACGGGTGAGGTCACCGGCGTCGAGTACGTCGACGGGGCCGGTGACCTGCGCACTCGCGCCTGCGGCGCGGTCGTGGTCGCAGCATCCGTCGTCCCGAGCATCCGCCTCCTGCTTCTGTCCGGCCTCAGCGCCGATGGGCGCGTCGGTCGCTGGTTCCTGTCCCACAACGCGTTCGTCGTGCATGGAGACTTCGCGGGCATCGACCTCCGCCGCCGCGATGCCGGCCCGGCGAGCGCCGTCGCGGTCTCGGAGTTCGAGGGCGACCGGTTCGACCACTCCGGACTCGGGTTCCTGGGCGGGTCGCTGCTGCAGGCAGCGATGACAGGGCCGTGGTCTGCGCAGCGCCTCGACGCGGCCGCCGAGGGACTCTCGCGACGGACGACCGGAGCCGCGGATGCCGCGACCTGGGTCCGCGCGCACCATCGATCGATCGGCACGGTGTGGGCCCAGCCCGATCAGCTCCCCCGGGCCGACAACGTGGTCGACCTCGACCCGGTCCACCGCGATCCTTCGGGCCGCCCGGTCGCGCGCATCACGTTCTCGCTGGCCGACGACGACCGGCGACGCTGGGAGTTCCTCGCCACGCGTGCGGCCGAGTGGCTTCGCAACGCCGGCGCCCGAACGACATGGCGTCCACCTCTGCAGGCACAGCCGCTGGGCACCCATCTGTACGGCGGCGTGCGCATGGGAGAGGATCCTGCGGAATCGGCGGTCGATTCGTTCGGACGGTTCCACGGCGTGCCCGGCCTCGTCGTCGTGGGGTCGTCGACCTTCCCGTCGACGGGCGGACGCGGTCCAGTCGAGACGATCGAGGCGCTCTCGTGGCGGGCTGCGTCCCCGCTCGCCGACGACCTCCGCTGAGGCGCCCCTCCCTCAGCGGGCCTCGATGACGTCGCGCCACGGCTGCCACTCGGGATCGTGCCCCGGCCAGACCTCGATCTCCGCACGTGCATCGAGATCGGCGAGGCGCCGGATCGCCGCCTCGGCGCGGACCTCGTCCTCCCTGGCTGCTGTAGACCCCGTGGGGAGGCGCCGGTCGATGTTCGCACGCAGGTCCGCCGCGTCACCCGCGAGGACGACGGTGCGCCCGGGCAGGTCGACGACGAACGACTGGTGGCCGGGCGTGTGGCCCGCGGTGTCGATCGCCGTCAGCCCGGGCGCCATCTCGACGTCGCCGTCGAGGAGCGCGATCGTCAGCTGGGGATGGTCGAAGTCCTCGCGGAAGAGGAAGGCGGCGCGCTCGGAGTCGGCTGAGCACACGTGCTCCCATTCGCGTCGCTGCATGAGCAGCGGCTGCTCTCGCCGCAGCAGGCGCGCGGCGCCGGTGTGGTCGAAGTGCGCGTGGGAGATCGCCGCGGCGGCGAGGTCGCGCCAGTCGAGGCCGGCCTCGGCGACCTGGTCGACGAGCGGATCGCCCGGCGGCACGATCGGCAGATAGTTCTCGTAGTCGAAGCTCGCCGCTCGGCGGACGGGATCGCGCACCCGCGACGGATCGAACCCGCCGTCCAGCAGCACCCAGCCTCGGTCGAAGACCACAGCCGCGGCCGTCACCGGTTCCATCAAGTGACGGAACCGGCTCCCGCCGCGCACGGAGATCGCCTCGCAGATCGGCTCGAAGCCGAGCACGAGCGGCACGATGCGCTGCGGTCGCCCCTTGAGGGCGAGCGGGGCGGAGTCCGTCCACTCGACCACGGCCGTCACGACAGGGCGCTCCGATAGGCACGCCAGCCGCCGTGCTCGGTGATGTCCGCGGCTCCCTCCAGGGCGACGGCCTCGCACAGGAATCCTGTGATCGTGCGGCCGTCCTCGAGACGGACCGGCCCCACGCCCATCGGCTGCGGAAGGGCGGCGACGAATCGGGCGAAGCCCGCGGCCGGCAGCTGCCACACCTCCCCGGCGATCCGTGCCCCGCTCGTCGACGATCGAGCGAGTCCGGGCTTGGCGGGCACCGTGGGGAGCGCGAACAGACGATACTCGGCAGCGGTGCGCACGTCGGCGACGAACGAACCGCCCGCGTCGACGAGCTGCGGGTTGAGCGGCTGACCGCGCAAGTGCGCCCCGACGACGAGCAGCTCGAGATCGGGAGCGGCGATGCGCTCCGCCAGCTGCGCGAGCGTTCGATCGGCGAACGGCGCCCCCGTCAGCATGACACCGAACGGCAACCCGCCGACGAAGCCGGCCGGAACCGCCAGGGAGCTCATGTCGAGCAGATTGGCGAAGTTCGTGTAGCGGCCCATGCGGCTGTTCACTGCGACCGGGTCGGCCGCGACCTCGGCGAGGGTGGGGTGACCTGTCGTGGTGGGAGTGAGCAGCGCCACCGCATCGCCCAGACGCCGGCGCCCTTCGAGGCCGAGACGCTCGAGCTTCTCACGGTCGCGGAAGTAGTCGGCGGCGCGCGCCTCCGCTCCGGACAGGATGATGCCGGCCACCGTGGGATCGAGGTCCGTGCCGATCAGGTCGCGGTGCGCGTCGATGAAGTCGCCCACCGCCGCGGTCCGCTCGGCCACGAATGCGCCGCCGTACAGCAGTGCCGCGGCCTCGAGGAGCGGCGCGATGTCGACCTCGACGATCGTGGCTCCGGATGCCGCGATGCGGCGCACGACGGCGGCGAACGCGTCCGCCCAGCCCTCGGCGAGACCCTCGAGGTGCTCCGCGGTCGGCACCGCGACGATCGGCGCGGCATCCAGCGGGGGTGCCGGACGGTCGATGCGGGCCAGCGGGTCCACGCCATCAGGACCCGACATCAGCTCGGCGGCACGGCGTGCCGTGGCGAGGTCGCGCGCGAACACGGTGACGCAGTCGAGGGTGCGGCACGCGGGCACGACACCCGTCGTCGGCACGAGCCCGATCGTGGGCTTCACCCCGACGATGCCGTTGAGAGCTGCGGGCACGCGCCCCGATCCAGCCGTGTCGGTGCCGAGCGCGAGGTCGGCGATGCCCAACGCGACGGCGACGGCCGAGCCGGAGCTCGATCCGCCCGAGATGCGCTCCGGGTCCCACGCGTTGCGCACGGCACCGAACGGGCTCCGCGTGCCCACGAGACCGGTCGCGAACTGATCGAGGTTCGTCTTGCCCAGCACGACGGCACCGGCCCGCCGCAGGCGCGCAACCGCCGGCGAGTCCTCCGTCGGGTTGTACGCGAAGGTGCGGCTGCCCGCCGTCGTCTCGAGCCCGGCGACATCGATGTTGTCCTTCACGGCGACCACGACGCCCGCCAGCGGCAGCTGCTCCCCCGATGCGACGCGCGCGTCGATCTCGGCCGCGTCGGCCGCGGCATCCGCCTCGCCGCGGAGCGAGATCCAGATCTCCGGCCGCTCCACCTCCGCCAGACGCGCGTACGCCGCGCGCACGCGGGCGACGGCGCTCATGCCCCACCCCGCGTGACGATCATGCGCAGCGGAGTGCAAGAGAAGTCGTGGCACGGAATGTTCATCTGCATGCGGGGTCCGTTCTCTGGTAACGACATCCGTTGAGGATCCAGTATGCATTGTTTAGGATCCAATCATGACGCATTCATACAATCCCGCCGAGATCGACGTCGCCGACCTCGAAGCGAAGCCCCTGGCACCCCCGTCCGCCGAGCCCTTGTCGGGCGAGATCATCACCCGCTCGAAGGTCGAGTTCGCCAACGACGAGCGGACCATCATCTCGGGCACATGGGAGAGCGATCCCGGCACGTCGCGGTGGGAGTTCCTCACCCGCGCCGAGATCATCCATCTTCTCGAAGGCGCAATGACCGTCCAGCGTGACGGCGAGGACGCCGTCCAGCTCACACCGGGCAGCGTCGCGTACTTCCCCCTCGGCTGGACCGGCGTCTGGACGGTGACCGAGCCGGTGCGCAAGTTCTACGTCGTCTACAAGTGACCGCGAGGGGCGTCGCGCCGGCGTGGCGCCCCTCCCCTCACCAGCGGCGCAGCCGCTTCGCCGGCAGAAGGTCAGAGACCTTCATCCGCACGATGTCGTCTCCGCGCGTGACCCACACTCCGGAGCCCGGCCAATAGTCGGTCAGCAGCTCGGCACACACCCCGCACGGCTCGATCACGTGGGTCGTTCCCTCGACGCGCCGCAGGACACTCACGATCGAGATCACTTCGGTGCTCGCGGACACGCCGCGGGCGAAGACGAGCCCCGCCGCGACGCCCTCCGCACACACGCTGCTGCGCCGGGCCGAGCCGTCCACGTGCACCCCGAGGTGCACAGCGCCGTCGGCGGTGCGCATCGCGGCGACCACCTCGTGTCGCCCAGGGACGTAGACGCCGTCGAGCAGCGCGATCGCGGCCTCGAGGAGCTCCGCATCGGCGTCGCCCATCGCGTCGGGGCGGCGGGCGGGCGGTCGCGCGGCGGCGTCGGACACCTCAGCCCCCGATGCGCAGGATGCGGGCGTAGTTGCCGCCTTCGACCAGCGCGCGGTCGGCGGCATCCGGAATCGCCTTCGAGATCTTGAGCCGCTCGATGTCGAAGTCGGATCCGGGCCATTCGGTGCCCATCAGGATCTTCTCGCCACCCAGGCGGGCGTACGCGCGTTTCACGTCGGCCATCAGGGTGGCAGACGTCTCGAGGTACACGTTCTCGCGGCGCTCGGCGACGATGATCGCCTCGGGCACGTTCCAGACCGCACCCATGTGGGCGATGATCGTGGGCACATCGGGGTGATCCTTGGCGATCTCCTCGATCGCGAAGGGCGCGCAGAACGCATCGTCCAGAGCGTTGATGATGATCGTCATCCCGAGCTCCGCACACAGCCGGAAGACCGGATCGAGCAGGCCGTGGTCGGCGACGTGATACCCGTGCATGCTCGGGTGCAGCTTGAGTCCGCGGATTCCGGCGGCGTTCATGCGCCGGATCTCGTCCAGTGCATCGTCGGCCTGCGGCATGACCTGCCCGAAGCCGATGAACCTCTCGGGGTAGGCGTCCTGGAGGCCGATGATGAAGTCATTCTCGATGCGCTGCGCGAGCGAGCACACCATCGCCATGTCGATGCCCGCCGCGTCCATCCGGGTGAGGATCCGATCCGGGTCGAACGGCGTGTAGGCGGGAGGCTCTTCACCGGGGCGGGCGCCGGTCAGATAATCGGACCGCCCCCGCACGTCCTGTGTCGTGTTGTACGCGTCGATGATCATGCGTCGCCCTTCAGGTCACTGGGAATGGATCCACTTTATGGTTCATAGGATACATTCCGGAGGCGGGAAGGGGAACATGACGCTCGCGCGGGACATCACGAGGACCCTTCCGTTCTGGGTCGTGTTCAGTGCCGCCGCCCTGGGCGCCATCTCCAACTCCGCTGTGACTCGATCCCAGCGAGAGCGAAGCGCTCCAGG
Source organism: Microbacterium sp. ZW CA_36 (assembly GCF_044987475.1). Classification (NCBI taxonomy): domain Bacteria; kingdom Bacillati; phylum Actinomycetota; class Actinomycetes; order Micrococcales; family Microbacteriaceae; genus Microbacterium; species Microbacterium sp. ZW CA_36. The sequence goes on along the minus strand of NZ_JBJDRL010000002.1, from coordinate 104,409 downwards.
GTAACGGGATACACTTTGCTCAACAATGCATCCAATTCAGCCCGGCCGGAGGAAGACATGACCGACGCCATCGACATCAACATCCCCATCCACGGCGACATGCTGCACTGGGGCCGCCGCCCCACGTACGAGATGGTCGAGCAGATCGCCGACGGGTACCCGTCCGATGTCTCCCGCTGGCTGATCGGCGCCCACACGGGTACGCACGTCGACGCGCCCTCGCACTTCGTCCCGGGCGCGGCGACCGTCGACCAGATCTCCCTCGAGAGCGTCGTCGGACCCGCGCGCGTGCTCGATCTCCGCCACGTCGTCGAGGAGATCACCGCCGAAGACCTCGCGGCGGCCGGCGCAGCGGGCGCCGAGCGGGTGCTGTTCCGCACCCGCAACTCCACCGACGCGCTGACCAGACCCGAGAAGTCCGAGACATGGGTCGGCCTCGGCCCGACCGGAGCCCAGTGGCTCGTCGACCACGGGGTCTGCTTCGCCGGCAACGACTACATGACGATCGAGGCACCGGCCAACACCGAGGAGTGGCCGACGCACGTGATCCTCTGCACCGCAGGTGTCGTAATCCTGGAGAACGCCGACCTCGCCGAGGTCGAGCCCGGCGATTACCTGATGGTCTGCCAGCCGGTGCCGTTCGAAGGACGTGAGGCGGCGCCGGCACCGACGGTGCTGCTTCCTCTCCGTTGATGCGGAGTGGAGGATCCAGATTGGATCCGATATTGTCTGCATCGTATCCACAAGAGAGGCGTGCCATGCACATCGTCCTGGTCCACGGTATGGGCGGTTCCGATTTCGACTGGAGCGCCGTCACTCCGCTGCTCGAGTCCGCAGGCTTCGGCGTCTCGGTCGCCGACAATCCCTCGCAGTCCCTCGACGACGACATCGCCGCGGTGCGCGCTCTGATCGACGCCGCCGACGACGACGTCCTCCTCGTGGGGCACTCGTACGGCGGCGCCGTCATCACCAACGCCGGCCGCCACGACCGCGTCCGCGGCGTCGTCTACATCGCCGCGTTCGCTCCGGACGAGGGCGAGACGGTGAACGGGATCGTGACCCGCTACGAGCCCGCCGAGGTCGCGCGGTTCATGACGCGAGGGCCGGACGGAGAGTGGATCGGCGTCGAAAGCGACGAAGCCCGCCAGGCGCTTTCCTGGGATGTGCCCGAGGATGTGATGCAGGCGCGCAGCACGCGACGCCGCGCGAGCGCGGACGCGATCTTCACCCAGCCCACGGGGGTGCCCGCGTGGGCGAGCAAGCCCGCCTGGTACATGATCGCGACGCTCGACAAGCACCTCCGCCCCGAGGCGCAGCGCGACATGGCTGCGCGAGCGGACGCCACGATCGAAGAGGTCGCGACCAGCCACTCTGTGCCGCTCGCGGCGCCCGGGGCCGTCAGTTCGTTCGTCTCGCGCGCGGCGGTCGCACTCGCGCCGGTGTGAGCGGCTCCGTTCGCGTCGTCTGATGCACGGCGCCGAGGGAGCGCCGCCTCAGCCGGACCGCCGGTCGTGGTCGATGACCACCCTCCCGGACTGCATCACCATGCGCACTGCACCGGGTTCGGCGAGCCGCTCGATCGCAACCAGCGGATCGGCATCCGTCACGACGAGATCCGCCATCTTGCCGGCCACCACGGATCCGACGCGATCACCGACTCCGAGCAGGTCCGCACCCACCGCCGTGCCGGCACGGATCGCCCCGATCGGCTCCAGTCCGGCCTCGACGAGCCACGCCAGCTCCCGGAGGTTCGCGCCGTGCGGAACGACCCCCGCGTCGGTGCCGAGCGCGACGGGCACCCCTGCGGCGATCGCGCGTCGCACCGAGTCCATGCCCCGTTCACGCATCCGCTCGCGCTCGCGCCGTCGCTCGGGCGCGACCTGCGGGCCGATCTCGCGCATGAGGGTGCTCAGCGTCGGCACCAGCACGGTGCCGCGATCGGCCATGAGCTCGATCGTGTCTGCCGACAGGTCGTAGCCGTGCTCGATGCTTCCCGCGCCGCCGAGCACGGCGGCGCGCGCCGCGGCGTCGGTGAGTGCGTGTGCGGTCACCGGGCGCCGCCCGCGTTCTTCGGCGAGGCGGCAGATCAGGCGCACCTGCTCCTCGGTGATGCCCACGTCCTCCGGCTCGTCGGTCGGCGATCCCGATCCGCCCGATGTCGACACCTTGATCGCATCGGCTCCCATGCGGATCAGCCGCCGCACCGTGCGGATGACGTCCTCGTCGGTGTCGACGAGGCCGGGCTCGGGCATCCCTGCGCGCACCGCCCACGCGGGCAGGCTCCCGTTCGGGAGGAACGGGTCGGCGTGGCCCCCTGTCGGCGACAGCATCGCGATCGCCAGGTGCAGCCGCGGCCCCATCGCGGTCCCGTTCTGGACCGCGATCCGATAACCGGGCGTGAGTCCGTCGAGGTCGCGCGCCGTCGTGACGCCCGCCTCGAGCGTGGCGCGCAGCTGGGCCGCGATCTCGAGCACGGCCTCCTCGGGGAACCAGGCACGCTGCTGCACGGCGGGCGCCGGGACCATCGCGAGATGCACGTGCACGTCCACGAAGCCGGGCAGGAGCCACATGCCGGAGAGATCGACGATGCGACCCGCGTCATCCGCGGCGGGCGCACGCATCGGCCCTACATACTCCACGATGCCGTCGTGGACGACGACCTCGGAATCGGACACCGGGGTCGCCGCCTCGCCGTCGATCAGCGTCGCACCACGGAACGTGGTCCTCCCCTCCGCGACCGGGGTGAGGGGCAGCCGTGCGTGTGCGCGCACCACCGCTCAGCTCACGAGGGCGAAGCCGGGCGAGCCCGGGTCGGCGTCGAGCAGTCGGCGCGTGTACCAGTGCTGCGGATCGGCGTAGATCTGCTCGACCGGACCGGATTCGACGACACGCCCCTGATAGAGCACCACGACCTCGTCGCTCACCCGCTGCACGACTGCGAGGTTGTGCGAGATGAACAGCACGGTGATGCCCAGCGTCTCCTTGATCTCAGCGAGCAGGTCGAGGATCTGCGCCTGCACCGAGACGTCGAGCGCCGACGTGATCTCGTCGGCGATCACGACGTCCGGCTCGATCACCAGGCCGCGCGCGATCGCGATGCGCTGGCGCTGTCCGCCCGAGAACTCGTGGGGGTAGCGATGCATCATCTCGGGCTGCAGACCCACCAGCTTCAGCCACGAGGCGATCTTCTCCTCGTGCCGGGCGACCCGTGCGCGTGCCGGGTCGATGGCCTCGGCGAGAGTCTGCGCGATGGTGCGTCGCGGGGACAGCGACGAGTAGGGGTCCTGCGGGATCATCTGCGTGCGCCGGCGATGCCGCCGGAGCGTGGCCCTGTGGCGCGCCGTCAGGTCGTCGCCGTCGACGACGACGTGTCCGGCCGAGGGACGCACCTCGCCGACGAGGACCTTGGCGAGCGTCGACTTGCCCGATCCCGACTCGCCGACGATCCCGACCGTGCTGCCGCGCTCGACCGCGAGATCCACTCCGTGCAGCACCTGCACGGATCCGAATGAGACGTCGAGTCCGCGGACATCGACCATGGGCCCGGTCATACGCCGACCTCCTTCTGAACACGCCGGTCCGGCAGCGACACGACTGGGGTCGCCGCGAGAAGACGCTTCGTGTAGGGATGCTTCACCATCGCGTCCGTGAGATGCGTCGTGTCGTCGATCTGCTCGACGATCTCGCCGTCCTTGAGGACGAGCACACGATCGCACAGCGCCCGCACCACGCCGAGATCGTGCGAGATGAACAGGATCGCGGTGCCTGACTCGGTGTTCATGCGCTTGAGCACCGTCAGCACCTCGCGCTGCACCGTCACGTCCAGCGCGGTGGTCGGCTCGTCCGCGATCAAGAGATCTGGGTCGGGGCTCATGGCGGACGCGATCATCGCCCGCTGCTTCATGCCGCCCGACAGCTGGTGGGGGTACTGGCGGAGCCGTCCCTCGGGATCGGTGAGCCGTACAGAGCGGAAGCCCGACAGCAGCTTCGCGGTCGCTTCTCGACGTGTGTGCCCCAGGCGCAGGCGCAGGACGTCGGTGAGCTGATTGCCCAGCAGCAGTGCCGGGTTCAGCGACGTGCCGGGGTCCTGATAGACGAGCCCGATGCTCGAGGCGAGCTTGCGGTCGGAGACCTTGCCGAGCAGATCGGTGCCGGCAAGCTCGAGCCGTCGCGCGGAGGCGGAGAGCCCTTCGCCCAGCAGCCTTGCGACCACCGAGGCGGTGAGCGACTTGCCTGAACCCGACTCGCCGACGATGCCGAGCACCTCACCGCGGCGGATCGTGAACGACACGTCCGAGACGAGCTCGCGGCCGCTGGACTCGTGGGTGACGGTGATGCCCTCCGCGACCAGGACGGCGTCCGACGGCACGGGCGCCGAGGACGGCGGCTCGGCGGAGCGCACGAGTCGCGCCTGGGTGCTGTTCGAGCGCGGGTTGGCCGCCGCCGCAAGACCGTCGCCGACGAGCAGCGCGGCCAGCGACGTGAAGGTCAGGGCGACGGCGGGGCCGACGATCACAATCGGGTTCACCATGATCTTGCTGAGCCCCTCGTTGAGGAGCGTGCCCCAGTCGAACGCCGGCGACTGGGCGCCGAGCCCGAGGAACGAGAGGCCTGAGATCTCGACCAGGGTGCCGGCGAAGGCGCCGGCGATGAGGATGAGCGTGGGCTCGGCCATGTTCGGCAGCACGTGCCTCGTCGCGACGCGCAGCGTGGGGACGCCCATCAGGCGTGCCGTGGTGACGTACTCGCTCGTCGAGATGCGCGCAGCCAGGTTCGCCGTGAGCCGGGCGAACCCAGCGGTGTTGGCGACCGCGATGGCGATGACGACCTGCACGATGCCCTGCCCGAGGATCGCGGCGATGATGATAGCGACCAGCATGGTCGGATAGCTCACCGCGAACTCGATGCACCGCAGCCCGAACTCGCGCACCCGCCGGGGCGCCAGCCAGATCGCCACGCCGACCGCGATTCCGGCGAACGCCGCCAGCCCGGTGGCGATGACCGCCATCAGCACCGTCGGTCGGGTGGCGACCAGTGTGCGCGCGAGCATGTCGCGTCCGAGCGTGTCGGTGCCGAGCGGGTGCTCGGGCGTGGAGCCGGAGTTGGGTGGGCCGCTGCCGAGCCCGGTCGCCTGGTCGGCGAGGAAGATGGGGGCGAAGATCGCCACGAGGGCGATGATGGCCAGCATCGCCAGACCGGCGATGAGCCCTCCGTTCCACGCGAAGGCGCGGGGTCGCGCGGATTCTGCCGTCTGCACGGCTGAGGTGGTCGCGGACACGTTCAGTCCCCCAGGGTTCGCGGGTCGATGATCCCGAGGATCACGTCGATGAGGAGCGTGATGACGAGCGAGATCACGCCGATGACGAAGACCGCCGCACGGATCACGGGATAGTCCTTGTCGATCGATATGGCCTGCACGATGACGCCTCCGAGGCCCGGCCAGGCGAACACCGCCTCGGTGATCAGCGCCGATCCCAGCAGCGCCGTGAGGATGATGCCCGACAGTGTCAGTGCCGTCGTGAGCAGATTCGGAAGCATGTGCTTCGCGTAGAGGGCGAGCGCGGGAAGCCGCCAGCCGCGGGCGGTGCGCATGTAGTCCTGCTCGAGGATCACCGCCGCCTCGCGCCGCACCACGCGGGCTACCGCGCAGGCGCCGCCGAGCGTGAGCGAGAGCACCGGCAGGATCGCCGCCTGGCTGAGGTCATAAGCCTGCGAGTACGCCGGCGGGAGTGCGCGGAGCCAGACCGCGAAGACGACGACGAGGGCCGTCGCCTGCACGTAGACCGGCACCGAGGAGATGAACCCGGTCACGACGTTGAAGGATGTGCCGAGGACGCGGCGACGGTCTCCGCGCGTCGCCACACCGACCGCCATGCCCGCGGCGATGCCGACAACGAGGAGCAGCAGAACCGCGGGGATGGTGATGGCGAGGGTGTAGGGCACGGCCGCCATCACCACCTCGAGCGCGGGGACGCGGAACCGGTAGGAGTCGCCGAAGTCGCCCTGGACGACGCCGATCATGTAGTTCGCGAACTGGACCGGGATCGGCTGGTCGAGGCTGAGCTGCGTGCGCACCATCTCGACCTGGGCGAGGGTGGCGTTCTCGCCCGCGATCGCGGTGGCCGGATCGCCGGGGATCAGCTGCACGATCAGGAAGGTGATCACCACGAGCAGGGTGACATTGACGATGAGCCCCGCCGCCCGGCGCAGCAGGAACCGGCGCCAGGCTCCGGCCAGCGAGGCCGCGCGGGTTCCGCCGCCCGGGTCTGGGCTGTCGGGGCCGTCGGCGTGGATGGGTGGGCCGCCCGGGCCGGTCGGCATGGAGGTCACGATGGGGATGATGCTCATGTTCGAGTCTCCTGTTTGTTCCGGCCCGGGCAGCTCGTCACGGTCAACCCGTGATGCGCACCGCCGACGGGTCCCAGTATCCGTTGAACACGTAGGCGGCGAAGCCGGGACGGGTCACATACCGGTGAGTGTCCGTGATGAGCGGCATCATGTCCACCCGCTCGAGGATCGTCTCCTGGGCCGACTCGAACGCGGCGCACTGCTCGTCGGCGTCGGCCGACTCCATCGCCTCGGCGAAGAAGGCGGCGCCCTCCGCGTTCTCGGCGCCGACCACGTTGGTGCCGCCCTGCGGGTAGGTCGGGCCGAGGTAGCGGGCGATCGACAGGTGGATCAGGCCGGGGCCGGCATTCTCCGCCGCGACCGCGACATCCCAGTTCTGCGGCTCGGTGCGCATCTGCGACGACCACTCGGCGGGATCCGGAGCGGACACCTCGACCGTGGCGCCGGCGGCGCGGAGAGATTCTGCAAGGTAGTCGGCCGCAGGATCCCAGTTGCTCATGATGAGGAGCCGGATGGTCTGGCCCGCCAGCTCTGCGGACGCGACCTCCGGGTCGTAGCTCTGCAGCAGTGAGGGATCCTCGAGCGCGCACGAGTACCCGGCCGAGTTGACCGTGTACTGCGTCTCACCGAGGCCGTCGAGGCCGGCGTCGTTGAACCCCTGCGGGTCGATCGCCTGTGCGACGGCGGTGCGAAGCTCCTGGTTCCCCTCGAAGATCGAGCCCGAACCGGGCGTCTGGTTGAACACGAGGTTGTACGCCGAGCTGGCGAACGTCACCGTGCTGAAGCCCTCCTCGTCGGCGAATCGCAGGGCATTCGAGTCGTAGAAGCGCGCGCCGTCGATGCCGCCGGAATCGAGCAGGTTCGCGCTCGTGTTGCCGTCGGGCTGCACGGTGTAGTTGAGGGTCTTCGCAGGGGTCCCCTCGACGCTCGTCCATGCCGGCCACGCGTCGTAGTCGTCGCGCAGGGTGAAGCTCACACTGACGCCGGGCTGCTGCTCGGTGAGAAGGTAGGGCCCCGAGAACGCGCCCTCGACGCTTCCGGCCGCCAGACCCTCCGGGTCCTCGATCCCGGCAGGGCAGATCACGCCGAGCCCCGGCTGCGAGACTCCGCCGAGCAGCTGCGAGTACGGCTCGCTGAGGGTGATCTGCAGTGTCCCCGCTTCGTCGTCGGCGGTGAAGGTGGGCGATCCGGAACCGAAGGCCTGGTTCTTCCACGTCACGGCTGCGGCGTCCTCGAGTCCGACGAGGTACTCGAACGAGCCCGCGACGACACTCGGCGTGATCGCCGTACCATCGGCGCACGTGGCGTCGTTGCGCAGCGTGAACGTGTAGTCGGAGGAGGAAGCGGACTCCCACTCCGTCGCAAGGCCGCCGATGAGCCCGTCCTCCCCCGCGCGCAGCAGGGTGTCGAAGCCGAGCCGCGCGTTCTGCAGGTCGGAGGTCGCGGTGGCCAGCGCCGGATTGAACGTCGCCGGCGCGTACCAGAGCTCGAGGTTGATGGTGTCGGTCTCAGCGACCGGGGCGCCGTCGGCGTTGCTCGCGGCACAGCCCGCGAGCGCCATGCCGGCGACCGCGACGAGCGCGGCTCCGGCGAGCGATTTCTTGTTGCGCATGCTCATTCCTCTCAGGACTTCAATGACTTTCGGGTGCGTCGGCGTCGGGTCGGCGCCTCTCGGGAGCAGGGAGCGGGTGACGCTGCTCACGAGGAATCGTACGGTGTGGATCCAATCTAGCGATTTACGCATCCAATCTTGTTTCTGTCGGGTTACATTCCTCAGTGAGATCCACGCGAGCGCGCCGAAGGAGCGCTTGCCGCCCGCGTGCCCGCGCCGCGGGACCATGTGGGACCATCAGAGGGCGCAGCGAGTCCCGAACGATGGGCGAGTCGGCCGCGTGAGGCAGGATTCGCGAGCGTCCCGACCGCCGAGAGCCGGCGAGCACGGGTGCATACGCGCATTCGGAACGCTCCTTCGCGTCGAGGATCCATCATGGATCCAATCTATTCTCTTATGGATCCGTTTGAATGTCGAGAGTGTTTCCGCAGCGTTTCATCACACCGGGAATCCGACGACCACTTCCTGAACCCACGACATCACGGCCACGCCGGCCGCGGCAGCTGGTCCCATGGCGTCCGGCGACTCGCCGCCGGCGGCCAGCCGCACGTCGCCGACCACTCCGTCGAACGGCAGCTCGGGCCTGACGCCATCGAACAGCGAACGACAGCCCCACAGCAGCGGACCGCGTGATGCCACACCGGGCACGCCGACCCGGACGCCCGCCGTGTCCACCTCGCTTCCGGCCGCCGCATACTCAGGCTGCACGCTCACCTCGAGCCGTCCCGGCCCACCCGGAATGCGCGCGACGACCCGGTAGCGCCGGTCGGCGTCGAGTCCGCTCGCCGAGGTGACGGCGACGGGACCGTGCCGCGTGCCGACGACGAGCGACACCCGGCCCGACGGGTCCAGTCCGACCGACCAGCCGGCCGCATGCTCCGCGCACGCCAGCGCGACCTGGGCGCCTCGCCCGGCATCCCCCGGACGCGCCGCCGAGAGCACGAGGGAGACCGTCAGCCCTGCCGCCCCCAGCGCCGGCACGCCATCGATCCGCGCATACGTGGGCAGGGCGGGTTCCGACACGATCCGCGGCTGCGACATCATCTCCTCCATCGCCGTCTTCTCCATCCCGCTCCCTTGACCTCTGCCCCAACGATCGCCGAATCCTTGGTTGGATCCACATCGTCGTGAATGCATCCAATTCTATTTACAACGGATCCGTCAAGATAGGCTGATCCTCAACCACTCCGACAGAGGACAGGACGTCATGTCGACACCGGAACAGCGCGCCCGCGAACTCGGACTCGAGATCCCCGACTACACCGACCCGCCGTACGGCGGCCGCTACGGAAGCGGACTCAAGGCCTTCCACCGCACCGGCGATCTCGTCGAGCTCAGCGGGATCACGCCCGAGGACCGCGCAGGCAATCGACGGCATCCCGGAGTCGTCGGCGCCGATATCAGTGTGGCGCAGGCGCGCGAGGCCGCCGTCCTGACTGCGACCCAGGCTCTCGGGCTGATCCGCCTCGCAGTCGGATCGCTCGACAACGTCGCCGGGCTCTCGCGCGCGCTCTGCTTCATGCGGACGACTCCGGAGTTCGACCGGCTGCACGAGGTCGCCGCCGGGGCCACCGAGCTGTTCCTCGACGTCTTCGGACCCGAGGTCGGATCGGTGGGCCGCGCATCGGTCGGAGTCACCAGCCTCTCGCGGCACAACTGCTTCGAACTGTGGCTGAGCTTCGAGGCCGTTCCCGCCGGCAGCTGAGTTCGCGATCGCATACGCACGCCGCCCGGCGCCGATCTGCACGATCGGCGCCGGGCGGCGTGCGGACTAGGACTGCGGGTGGCGCGCGGTGAGCCCGAGTACCCGTTCGAATCCGGCGGTATGCGAGAGCAGATCGAACTCGCCACGATTTCGGCCGACCACCTGCATGCCGACCGGAAGCCCGCCGCTGAAACCGGCGGGGGTGACCACGACCGGGTGCGCCGTCACCGTGATGCGGTTGGCGAGCATCTGCCAGCGGAAGTAGCGGTCGTACTCGACGTCGCCGACCCGGCGCACCCACTCGTCCTCGGCCGGCGGGGCGACCACGGGCGTGGCGGGCGTGACGATGACGTCGACGTCGATGTCGTCGAACAGACGCTCGGTGCGGCGGTAGACATCGGTGCGGACGGCGAGCGCGTCGGCGAGATCGGATGCCGTCACCCGCTCGCCCTGGCGGATGTTGCGCAGCAGATCCGGGCGCAGACGCTCGGGGTGGGCTTGCGCTTCGCCGCGATACGACGCGTAGAAGTTGAACATCTCGATGGTCTCCCACGCCCGCTCGGCACCGGAGAGCGCCTCGTCGAGGTCGAGATCGACCACGTCGTAGCCGGCGGCGACGAGAGCGGCACGGGCGTCGCGCAGAACGGCCGCGACCTCGGTGCTGATCGGCACGCCTGCGGCGTCCGGATTCCACCCGACCCGTACTCCGTTCGGCCCGTCGGCGACCACGTCGGCGAAGTGCGCCGCGTCCTCGGCGATCGACATGGGTGCCATCGGGTCGGCGCCGGCCATACCCGCCAGCAGCAGCGCGACGTCGTCACTGGAGCGGGCCATCGGCCCCAGTACGCCGTGCGCAGTCCACCCGTTGCCGAGGCGACCGCTCGCGACGCGGCCGGGCGTCGGCCGCATTCCGACGACGTTGCAGAACGAGGCCGGGTAGCGCAGGCTCCCTCCGCTGTCCGAACCGTCCGCGATCGGGAGCATGCCGGCGGCGAGCGCCGCCCCCGCTCCGCCGCTCGATCCACCGGCATGCCTCGAGAGGTCCCATGGGTTGCGGCACACGTCGTGCACCGCGCTGAACGTCAGCGTGCCCAGACCGCCCTCGGGGGTGTTGGTCTTGCCGATGATGATCGCGCCGTTGCGGCGCATGCGCCCAACCACCATCGCGTCGGTGGTCGCGGGAGCCGCGTCGGCGTACACCGCCGAGCCGTGGGTGGTCGGCAGCCCTTCGACGTCGAGCAGGTCCTTCACCGCGGTCGGCAGCCCGTGCAGCACGCCCACCTCGTCCCCGCGGGCGACCGCCGCATCGGCCTCGCGCGCGGCGGCCAGCGCGGCCGATTCCGGGATCATCGACACGATCGCGCGCAACCGAGGGTTGGCTTCCTCGATCCGGGCCAGATGGGCGCGCATGACCTCCTCGGCGGAGATCTCGCGGGAGCGGATGCCGTCGGCGAGCGCGCGTGCGCTCCACCAGTGCAGCGGCGTGTCGGTCACGAGGTGTACTCCGTTCGGTCGAGGAGCTCGGCAGGGGTGCGCACGAGCATGGCGTGGAGGCGCTCGTCGGAGACGCCGAGACGATGCAGCGCCGGTGCGACGCGCTTCACCACGTGCCCGTAGCCCATGCCGCCGTGCCGCGAGAGCTGCCCCTTCGTCCACACCGAGCACGACAGCGTCACCGCGGCGGCCGGGCGGTCGTCGAGGAAGCGGGTCAGGAAGTCGAGCCGTTCGGTGTCGGTTGCATCGCGGGCGCGGTCGGCGAAGTGGTTCTCGCTGCCGAACGCGAACTCCACGACGGCGCCGGTGTCGCTCACGTCGCGGACGTAGTCGTCGTCGAGCACCTTGTCCATGTTGCAGAACAGGATGCGCGACACCGGCAGTCCCTGCCCGGTCAGGATCTCGGCGACCTCCGGTCCGCGTCGCGCCGCGCCGTCGAGTCGAATGGACACCGCGGTGCCCGCTGCCGCGGCGGCGCGCCCTGCGGCACGCAGTGCGCGCAGTTCCGCAGGGGTGATCTCGGCGCTGGTCCCCATGAGACCGAGAAGGCCCGCTCGGAAGCCGGCGCCGGGAACCTCCTCGGTGAGCGCGCGCGCGAACGCTCGTTCGACGTCGGCCTCCGTGAGATCCCGCCAGGGGGCGGGGAGGGTCTTGTCGATGTAGGTGCCGTATGCGGCGACGATCCGCACGCCGCTGGCGCGCGAGATGTCGGCGAGCCGCGCATGCGACGGACCCATGCCCCACGACGTCGCCTCGACGATCGTGCCCAGTCCCGCCTGCGCGGCTCCCGCGAGTTCGGCGACCGCGTCGGGCTCGCTGTCGAGGGTCAGGTTGTCGGCCAGCGACATCCAGCTCCACCGCAGGTCGCCGAGGATCCCGGGCCGGATCGGCCCCTCGAGCGCGCCGCCCTCGCGCGTGGGGCGCAGCAGATGCCGCGAGTCCGTGAGCACGTGCTCGTTGGTGGACACCACGCCCAGTTCGCCGGGTGCGACCGGGCCGAGCACCGTCTCGATCACGAGTCCCCTCCGTGCACCGTGCGGCCGCCGACCTCGGTGCGTCGTACCGCGAGCGTCCGCAGTGCGTCGGTAGCGACGGTCCGAGGGTCGGCCGACCACAGCGCCCAGTCGGCCTGCATGCCGACACGGATCGCACCGCGATCGCGCTCGGCGAGGCTCGCATACGCGGCGCCGGTGGTGTAGCCGGCCAGCGCCTCCTCGATCGTGATGGCTTCGGCCATGCTCAATGGCTCGTCCTCTCCGGCGATGCGTCGCGTGATGGTCTGCCACATGAGGTGGCGCGGGTCGAAGGCGAAGAACGGGCCGTCGGAGCCGAGCGCGAGCACTGCGCCGGCGTCGAGCCACGACCGCACCGGGTTCGCGCGCTCGGCGCGCTCCCCCAGCTTGGCGCGCAGGCCCGCCCCGTTGTGCCAGATGATCGACGGCTGCAGCGAGGCGATGGTCCCGATCTCGGCGAGCGTCCGGATCGCGTCATCGCCGGGCTCGAGGTAGGCGTGGATCGCCTGGAACCGCCGTGCGGCGACCGCGTCGCCCGCTCTGGCGTAGGCGCGTGCCAGCAGCGCGACCGCGCCGCCGCCGACGGCGTGCGTGCCGACGCCCCAGCCGTGCGCGCCGCACCACTCGACGAGGCGCGTGAAGTCGTCGTCCGAGATGCGCTGCAGCCCCGTGTACCCGCTGTCGTCCCACGGCTGCTCCAGCAGCGCCTGGCCCTTGAGCGCCTCGCCGTCGGCGTAGACCTTGATGGGACCGATCCGCAGCATGTCGTCGCCGAAGCCGGTCGAGACGCCGGTGCCGTCCAGATGCCCGATCGCGGCGTCGATGTCGGGGAAGCGCGGCGTCCCGATGTCGAGGAACGGCATCGCGACGGTGCGCATCGTCAGCAGCCCGCGCCGATGCGCCTCCTGGTACCCGCGCATCTCGTCGATCGTCACGGCGGGGTCGACGACGCCGGTGATGCCGAGCGAGTGCAGCAGCGGCTGCACTCGCACGAGCGCGCGGATCCGGTCCTCGAACGGCGGGTCCTCGGGGCCATCGTCGTCGAAACTGTCCCGCATGCGCTGCAGGTAGGTGTCGACGTCATCCTCGTCCGACACGTAGTCGAGCGCCTTGAGCCCGGCGCGCTCCATGTGCATGTGCGCGTCGATGAGCCCGGGCAGCACGACGCCGTCGAGCTCCTCGAGGTCGGCATCCGGAGCCGCGGCGCGCGCGGCATCCACGGTGCCCACCGCGATGATGCGCCCGCCGCGCACGGCGAACGCCTCGGCGTCGGGTGCGGCGGCATCCATTGTCACGATCGGCGCGACGTACACGGTCGGCGCGTCCCGCGCGGACGACGGGGTGACGGTCATCGGGTCGTCTCCTCGGCGTCCTGCAGCAGCATCCGCGCCACCTTCTCCCCCATCACGATCGCCGGCATGGCCGTCGTCGCACGCGGCACCGTCGGCATGATCGCGCAGTCGGCGATGTGCAGGCCCTCGATGCCGTGCACGCGGGCGCGGGCGTCGACGACCGCGAGCGCGTCGTCCTCCCGCCCCATGCGGCACGTCCCGACGGGGTGCCAGTAGTTGTCGGGGTTCGCGTAGAGGTGGGCGCGCAGCGCGGCCGGCTCGAGGGTGCCGGGTCCGGGGTGGATCTCGCGCCCGACCCGACGAGCGAGTGCGGGCGATGCCGCGAGCTCGCGGAGCATCCCGGCGCCTTCGGCGAGGATTGCGACGTCGACTCCTTCGGGATCGGTGAGGAAGCGGTGGTCGATGAGCGGCTTGCTCTCGGGGTCGGCGTCCTGCAGGCGCACGGAGCCGCGCGAGCGCGGCTGCAGCGCCGAGAGCCCGACGCTCCAGCGCTTGCGACCGGTGAGGTGCGTCGGGCTGTAGGGCAGGAAGTGGAGATCGAACGCCTCGGTCTCGAAGCTCGACGCCGCCTTGCCCATGGCCTGCTCGTCGGGAGCCCAGCCGGCATCCCGCGCGCGCTGCATGTCGTGGGCCATCTCGTCCGACCCCTCCCAGCTCATCAGCAGGAAGGGCTGGTCGTGGAGGTTCTCGCCCACACCGGGCAGATGCTGCACGATGGGGATGCCGAGGGGAGCGAGCTGCGCGGCAGGTCCGATACCCGAGCGGAGCAGGATCGTGGGCGAGTTGTAGGCACCGCCGGCGAGCACGACGGTGCCCGCGCGCACGGTGACCGTCTCGCCACGGCGGCGGACCACGACACCTGTCGCGCGGCCGTTCTCGACGACGACCCGGTCCACCAGGGCGTCGCCGGCGATGGTGAGGTTCGAGAGCCCGCGCACCGGGTCGAGGTACGCGAACGCGGAGTTGACCCGCACGCCGTCTTCGATGTTGACCGCTTCGGGGGCGAAACCGGCCGATTCATCGAGGTTGTTGAGGTCGCTCAGGCGCGGCATCCCGACGGCGGGTGCGGCGTCGTACCAGGCGTGCTGCCATGGAGTCAGCTCGTCGACCCGGTACAGCCGGACCCGCATGCGGCGCATCCCCTGCTCGAACAGCGGAACGAGTTCGTCGGTGCTCCAGCCGTCGAGGCCCGCCTCGGCCCACGCGTCGTAGTCGCGGCGATGCCCCCACGTCTGCGTGCAGCCATTCATGTCGGACGACCCGCCGATGGCACGGCCTCGCTCGAAGCCCACGGTCCACGGGTAGGTCGCGCCCGAGTCGTACCCCCAGTCGTGTGAGCGGCCGAGGCGTGCCGCGTCGACGAGGTCGGAGGGCCATGCCGCACTGCCCTGCGGCCCGAAGTCGGGGCCGGCCTCGAGCACGAGAACCTCGTGCCCCGCCTCCGCCAGGCGCGCGGCCACGACGTTGCCCGCGGTGCCGCCGCCGACGACGACGTACGCGGCCTGGCCCGGAAGCCCGGCCGTCACCGGCCGACCCGCACGGCGTCGGTGGCGAGGCGCGCGTCGATGGACCCGTGCACGTCATCGGCGGTCACGAGGGCGTCGCGCTGCAGATACCTCACCGCGGCGAGCGCGTTGTCGTGCGCCTGCTGCGTCGATCCGGCGACGCAGTCCGTGATCACCCGCACCCGGTAGTCGTGCTGGTGGGCGTCCACCGCGGTGTAATGGATGCAGACGTCGGTGAGACCACCCACGAGCAGGACGGTGTCCGCCTTGTAGGCCTTCAGCACGATCTCGAGCTCGGTGCCGAAGAACGCCGAGTACCGGCGCTTGCGGATCACGAACTCCTCGGGCTGCGGGTCGAGCCATGCGGCGATCTCGGTGTCGGGGTCGCCTTCGATGCAGTGCGGCCCCTCGGCGCCGTCGAGCTCTCGGCCGATGTCGACGAGCGAGCGCTTGTGCACCTCCTGGATCCACACCACCGGGATGCCGGCATCCCGGCACCGGTCGACGAGCCGGCGCACGCGGGGACGCCGCTGCTCCCTGCCCGTCATGAGGATCGGGATGCCGCCCTGGTCGGGCGGGGTCTGTCCGGCGCCGCCCTGGATGTCGACGACGATGAGCACGGAGCTGCCCCCGATGCGCGCGGGGTCGGTGGGGGCATTGGTGGGGGTGTCGGTCATGTCTGCTCCTGGGGGCGGGTCGCGGACGTCAGGCTTCGGGGACGGCGATCACGACGCTCTTCGGCTCGAGGAACCCGCGCAGTCCCTCGTCGCCGAGATCGCGTCCGAGCCCGGATACCCCGACGCCGCCGAAGGAGAGCGCCGGGTCGAAGATGTTGTAGGTGTTCACCCAGACGGTGCCGACGTCCAGCGCTCGCGCCATGCGGTGGGCGCGGCCCACATCCTTCGTCCAGACCCCGGCGGCGAGACCGTACGGGGTGTCGTTCGCGATCCGCACGGCGTCGGCTTCATCGTCGAACGGGATGATGCCGACGACCGGGCCGAAGATCTCCTCCCGGGCGATTGTCATGTCGTTCGTGACGTCGGTGAAGAGGGTCGGCTCGACGTAGAAGCCGGGCTCGCGGGTCCCGCCCCCTGCGACAAGCGTCGCGCCCTCGTCGACACCGGCGCGGATGTAGCCCAGGATGCTGTCGCGCTGCTGCGCGGAGACGACCGGGCCGACGGTGATGCCCCCGTCGAGACCGTCGCCCATCGGCACCTTGGCGACTGCAGCTGCCATGCGCTGGTTCATCTCGGCGAGGATCGAGCGCTGCACCAGGAGCCGGCTGCCGGCCGTGCACATCTGACCGGAGTGGCCGAACGACGCGCGCATCGCGGTGAGGACGGCGGCGTCGAGATCGGCATCCTCGAACACGATGTTGGGGTTCTTACCCCCGAGCTCCAGGGTGACCCGCTTGAATTCCTCGGCCGCCGCGTGCGCGACGGTGCGACCGACCTCGGTCGACCCGGTGAAGGTCACTTTCGCGATCCCGCGGTGCTCGGTCAGCGCCGCGCCGACGCGGCGATCACCGGTGAGCACGCTCACCACGCCGTCGGGCACGCCCGCTCGCTGCAGGATGCGCGCCATCCGCAGGATCGACAGCGGCGTGTAGGACGCCGGCTTCGCGACGACGGGACACCCGGCGGCCAGTGCCGGGGCGATCTTGAACGACGCCGTCATGAACGGGAAGTTCCACGGCAGGATGATGGCCACCGGCCCGACCGGCTCCATCGTCGTGTAGACGTGATGCTCTCCGCCATCGATCGGCACCACAGTGCCGCCGATGCGAGACGGAGCACCCGCGAAGTGACGGAACGTCCGCGCCGCGTTCGCGACGTCGGCGCGCGAACGCTCGATCGGCTTGCCGTTGTCCCGGGTCTCGAGGATCGCGAGGTCTTCGAGCTCCTCCTCGATGAGGTCTGCCACGCGGTTCAGGATGCGCGACCGCTCCAACGGTGCGAGTCCACGCCAGCGCTTGTCGTTGTGGGCAGCTACCGCGGCATCGACGGCGGCATCGATGTCGGATGCCGTGGGCTGCGCCACCGTTGTCAGGACCTCGCCTGTCGCCGGGTCGGTGACCGTGTGCACCTCCCGGTCGCCGACAGGCACCCACTCCCCCGCGCAGAAGAAGGGCTCGTAGGTCGGCAGCGCCTCGACGGCGGCTCTGATGCTCATGATTCCTCGTCCTCGGGATGGGTGGGTCAGAAGATGTCGAAGTACTCGCGCTGCTCCCAGTCGGAGACATGGCGCAGGTAGCGTGAGAACTCGGCGCGCTTGATCGTGCAGAACCAGTCCACCACGACCTCGCCGAGTGCCGATCGGAAGGCCGAGTCTTCCGCGAGCGCCTCCACAGCCGACCCGAGCGAGCTCGGAAGCGCGGGCGCGGCGGTGTTGTAGGGGTCGTTCGTCGGTGCGGGCGGGATGAGCCCGCGGTCGACTCCGTCCATGCCGCTGATCAGCTGAGAGGCGATGTACAGGTAGGGGTTCGCCGCCGGCTCACCCGAACGGTTCTCGAGGCGGGTCGCCGGGTCGCGGTTGCCGCCCACCGCGCGCACCATCGCACCTTTGTTGTCGATGCCCCATGCGATGCGGTCGGGTGCGAGCGAGTTCGGCTGATACCTCTTGTATCCGTTCACGGTCGGAGTGGTGAACGCCGCGGCGGCCGGCGCGTGCTCGAGAATGCCGGCGAGGTACGAGGCTCCGAGCAGCGACATCGAGGCGCCCGGAGCATCGGGCATGAAGACGTTGTCGCCGGACGCGTCGGTGAGGGACTGGTGCAGGTGCCAGCCGGTGGATGCGCCTTCGGTGCCCTGCGGACGCGACATGAAGGTCGCGTGGTAGCCGAGCCCCGCCGCGATCCGCCGCACGGCGCTGCGGCACAGCACGATCGCATCCGCGACCTCGCGCGCCGGCCCCGCCTCCATCGTCAGCTCGAACTGGCTGGGGCCGAACTCGAGCTCGATCGAGCGCAGCGGGAGGTCGAGCAGGGTGAGGCCACGGTACAGCGCATCCACGAGCGGCTGCATCCGGTCGAGGCCCTCTTCGTACAGCAGCTGCGAGCCTCGCGTGGTCGGCCCCGTCGCGCGCGCCGCACCCGGGTTCCCCGGCGAGCCGATGTTCGCATCGGTCAGATCTGCGGCATCCGCGCGGTAGACGTGGAACTCGAGCTCCGCACCCACCGTCATTGCGTAGCCACGGGACGCGAGAGCGGTGAGCTCGTTGCGGAGGATCGAGCGGGTGCACAGGGGCACCGGCGAGCCGTCCGGGAAGTGCACGTCGCACAGGATCCAGCCGGTCTTCGGAGCCCACGGCAGCACCCGGAAGGTCGCCGGATCCGGAACCATCACGATGTCGCCTGCCCCGCTGAAGCCGGCGAGACCGACGCCGGTCTCGGCCGAGAACACCGAGAACACCGACTTGCCCGACGTATCCTTGAGCAGAAGCGAGCTCGGCGCGGTCACGCCCGACCGCATCGCTGCCGCGATGCCGCCGCGCGCGATCGTCTTCCCGCGCAGCACGCCGTGCTGGTCGACGAACGAGAAGCGCACCATCTCGATCCCGAGCTCGTCGAGGACGCGGCGCATCTGCCCGGCGGCTGCATACTGCGCCTCGCTCCACAGACCGTGACGGCCGATATACCCCTCGCGATCCTTCGCGAGCATCGGCCGCGCGGAGACTCCTCCGCCGCTCTCGGCGACCGGGCGCTCGTCGACGTTGCGCTCACGCATCGACGGTCTCCTCGACGTTCTCCCGAGGACCTGCCCACGGCGACGTGTTGCGGCGCTCCTGCTCACGCTCCACCCATCGGGACTGCCATGCATCGTTCGCGGCGATCGTGTCCATCGCGATCGGGCCGGTGAGCCGCGCGGCTTCCTCCTCGCTCACCGGGTGCGAAGGCGTCTGAGCGCCCGCGGCGAACGAGTCGATCGCGCGGAGCAGCATACGCCGATTGGCCGTGACCGCGCGGTCCGAGATACCGAGACGCTCGACCGTGCGATCCTGGATCGGGCCCATGCTCTCGACGGCCCACTGGTCGTGGACGTTGATGTCCAGGCCCATGCCGGTGTAGGTGAGCTCCTTCTGCTCCTGGGGGTCGAACCCCCAGTTGTTGCTGCGGTTGCGCACCGGGCGGTACTCCGGCAGCGAGACGCCTTCGAGGCGCTGCTGCAGCAGCGTGTCCTTGTCGGTAGGTTCGGCGAAGTCGTACCAGATCATGAACCAGTAGTGGTTGTCGTCGTCGATCGGCACATGCCACTGCGTGAACACCTTCGTGTTGCCGAACGGGACGACGAACGCGTTCGGGAACAGCAGATTCGTCACCCGGACATGCTTGATGTCCTCGGTCAGCTGGCGGAGGGCATAGACGCGGAGCCCATGATCGGCGCTCTCGACCTCGATGTCGGGACGGTAGCTCTCGCCGACGAGCGTGGAGAGCTTCTTGCCGGTGCCCTCGACCTCCTCGGCGAACTGCTGACCGTACATGTCGCGCGGGTCCTCCTGGATGAAGCGGTGGAGGAACGACACGTGGCTCGGGTCGATGCCGCCCTCGAGGCCCTGCAGCCAGTTGCACTCCCACAGCCCCTTGAAGGCGAAGGTGTACTCGTCGGGGGCGACGAAGCAGTCGTAGTGCGGGAACGGCGGCGGGTCACCGGCGCCCATATAGGCGAAGATGAGTCCGTTCTTCTCGACGCACGGGTAGTTCGAGATGCGGATCTTGCCTAGGAACTGGCTGTGGTCCGGCTCCGCCGGCTGCTCGACGCATCGGCCTTGACCGTCGTACAGCCAGCCGTGGTACAGGCAGCGGATGCCGTCCTCCTCGAGCCGCCCGTAGGAGAGGTCGACCCCGCGGTGCGCGCAGTAGCGACTGATGAGGCCCCAACCCTCGCGCTTCTTGAAGAGCACCAGGTCCTCGCTCATGATCCGCACGGCCTTGACCGGACGTTCGCCGGGCATCTCGGAGACCAGCGCCACGGGCTGCCAGTACGACCGCAGCAGATTGCCCAACGGTGTCCCAGGACCTGAGCGCGTGATCTTCTCGTTGTCTTCCTGCTTCAGCATCGCGATTTACCCTCCGGTATCCGATCTTGTTGTGATTGTATCCACAGCTCAGGCATCGAGGACCAGCAGTGGGCACGCCGCTCGCGAAACGCACACCATCATGCAGTCCATTCGTTCGCGCTCCTGAGACGTCAGCACGAAGTCGCGGTGCTCCACCTCCCCCTCCAGCACGTGCGTCTCGCAGCTGCCGCAGATGCCTTCCTCGCAGTCGGTGAGCACTTCCGCCCCCGCGGAGCGCATCACCTCGAGGACGGACTGTCCCGGCTCCACCGACAGCTCCGCACCCGTCCGGGCGAGACGGATCGAGAACGCGCCGCCGGGCTCGTACTCGACCACGGGCGCAGCGAAGTACTCGAACCGCAGGCGTCCTGTCTCCTCGGGGAGCAGCTCTTGCAGGGCGCTGAGCATGCGCTCGGGACCGCAGGCGTAGACAGCGGCATCGGGCCACGCAGCGAGCGCGTCTCCGAGGTCGGCGCGAGCACCCTCGTCGCGGGCGACGACCGTGACGGAGCCCGAGTCGATCGACATCACCTCGTCGAGGAAGGCCATGCGACGCCTCGTCTCACCCAGGTACAGCAGGTGCCAACGAGCGCCGGCGCGGTGGGCGGCATGCAGCATCGGCACGATGGGCGTGATCCCGATGCCGCCGGCGACGAAGAGGTACTCCTGCGCCGGCTCGAGCACGAAGTGGTTGCGGGGACCACGGAGCGTCACGATGTCCCCCGGACGCAGCCGCTCGTGGACCGCCTTCGACCCGCCACGGCTGCGCTCCTCGCGCAGGACCGCGATCCGGTAGCGCGATGAACCGGGGACGCCCGTGAGTGAGTACTGACGCACCGGTGCGTCCGGCAGGACGAGATCGATGTGAGCTCCGGGAGCCCAGTCCACCGATCCGCCGTTCATCGGCTCGAGTTCCACAGCGAGGACGTCGTCCGCTTCCAGCGTCATCGCGCGCACTCGGGCGGCGCACTCTCCCGATTCGTCTGCCGTGACCATGTTTGGATCCTAACACAGCCGTTCTGGATCCAATATTCAGGTATTGTGGACATTCTTAGCGAGTCCCGCCCCACAAGGCGGCGCCTCTGCTACGGTTCCAATCGCATCGCCGCCGACAGTCGGTGAGAGGGGAAATCGCATGGCAGACGAAGATCGTCTCGTGACGGAGATGTCCGGTCACGCACTCGTGGACGACATCGCTGCGAGAATCCGAGCACGGATCATGTCGGGTGAGATCCCCATCGGCGCCCAGCTGCGTCAGGCCGAACTCGCCAACGACTTCGGAGTCAGCCGCACTCCGGTGCGCGAGGCGCTGCGCCAGCTGCAGACGGGCGGGCTCATCGACGTCGTGCCGAATCGCGGAGCGGTGGTGCGCGTCCCTGCGCCCTGGGAGGTACGCGAGGCGTACGCGGTGCGAGCCGAACTCGAAGCGCTCGCCGCCGCCCTGTCGGTGAGCCGCGCGTCTCATGAAGACATCGAACGCCTCCGGGCAGCCAATCAGGCGATGTACGACCGCTCGATCGCGGAGCGCGACGAGACACGGAACGCCGCGCTCGACAGCCGTCGCGAGAACGACATCTTCCACAGCACGATCGCCGAGCTGTCGGGAAACTCGCGCTTGGCCCGATCGATCGACGAGATCAACGAGACCTTCCCCCGCAACGTCTCCGCCCAGCTCCTCGTCGGCGACAGCCGCCACCGCGAAGAGAACTTCCACGAGCACAGCCGAATCCTCGATGCGCTCGAGCGTGGCGATGCCGAGGCGGCGCGCAACGAGATGCGCGAGCACGTGATCAAGGCGGGCGAGCAGCTCGCCCGCTGGTACGAGCGCCGATCCTCGACGGTATTCAAGGGCTGACTCACCGCAGCGAACCCCACGGTCGTCCGCTCTCAGACGACGACGACCGCGGCCATCAGGAGCACCGACGCGCCCATCGCCAGCGGCGCGATGCGGCGCACAACCCGCACGCGCACAGGCGCGACGGGATGAGGCATCCGCATCGTGACGCCCATGTGGACGGATGCCGCGGCGAACAGCACGCTCGCCGCGACCACCGCCCACACCAGGGCGGACGGCGAGACGCCGTGCCCGGCATGCGCGCTCGTCGACACCGTGCCGCTCGACATCACCAGGAGCAGAGCGGCCATGAGGATGCCGCCGAGGGCATCCATCGCCCTCGCCGACCGCGCCACCGACGACGCCGCGCGGCGCGCGCGTGAGATGGCGGACGCCATGGCGACGATGACCAGGAGCGCGGCCCACCAGACCGGTGCGAGCAGGCCCCACCCGACGACGACATCGGCCATCGCCACCAGCATGATGAGGGCGAGGGCGAGCTCCCGCGCGCGTGCGCGAGGCCCGGCGGCCGCGGTGCAGCAGGTGCTCAGCACCGTCGTCGCCAGGGCGCCCGCGTGCAGGAGCTCTGCCATCAGTGGTGCGAGTGGCCGTGCGCGCCGGAGCCGTGGTCGTGACCATGGTGATCGTGACCGTCGTGGTCGTGACCGTGGTGGTCGTGTCCATGCCCCGGCCCGGCGTGCGCCGGCCCATCGGGCGAGGCGGCGTGGCAGCTCGCCCCGGACGTGGACGGGGGAACATCGAGCGACGGGTTGCGGGTGAAGAAGCCGTCCGGCTCCAGTCGCAGACCGATCCGGTGAGTCGGCATGATCGGCCACTCCTCCGGCTTCGGGTAATGGTGGACACCGACGATGGGCCAGACCACGAGCTCTGCACCGTCCAGGGGACGATCCGCCTCCTGCCACGCGGTGATGCCCTCGGCCGACAACGGAGCCTGGTTCGGGTACTCCCCCGCGATGTAGCGCTCGGCCGGGTCGTACGCCGACGCCCACAGGTGCTTGGCAACGAAAGGCGCCTTGCGCTCGACGACGCTTCCGGGCTTGGCGAACAGGCGGGTCGTGTTCGGCAGGGTGAGCCGGTACGACGTGGCCTCGCCGAAGCGGTTCGTCTTCTCGGCGTTCTCGATCCGCCAGTGGACGGCGCGGGAGGCGTCCGCCATGCGCGCGGCGTCCTTCTCGGAGGAGATCGTCTCGGAGACCATCTTCACGGCGTTGCCGTAGGGGTTCAGCTCGTCGTCGTCCTCGATCTCGGCGTGTACCTCGACGAGACGATTCTGCGGCCCGTCGACAGCCGTGTCGAGGCGCACGGCGAAGTAGTGCTGGTGCGTCGGCGCCTGCACGTTCGGGCTCACCATGCGCCCGTAGCGCGGCGTCTGCCCGTCGTCGATGCCCGACACCGACAGGATGCCGGTGAGCTTGACCTCGAGCTCGATGTTGCCATCCTGGTGGAACGACCAGTAGAAGCCGTAGTCGTAGTTGGCCACCGTTGCGAAGAACGACACGACCAGCCGGCGCGAGCGGCGAACGTCCGCCTCGCCGATGCGCGTGTTGACGTGCTTCCACAGGATCGAGTGGTCCTCCTCGTGCAGGCACACGCCGTTGGCGATGGTCTTCGCCTCGCCGTGCCCGTTGAGGAAGTGCGCGTCGAAGTAGCGGATCTCGCCGAGGCAGTCGCAGCCGAGCTCGAGCGACGCGGTGAGGGGTCCCGCCCCGTACTCGCCCCAGTCGAAGAAGTTCTTGCGGTACGCGGTCGGGTCGGAATCGAGGTACGGCACGTACATCTCGTTGATCGACGCGCGCCGCAGCACCGAGCGCTCGGTGTCGCCGTCGCGATACGCGACGTCGTGCAGGATCAGGCCCTCGCGGTGGGTGAACCCGATGCGGAAGGACCAGTTCTGCCAGGTGACGAGGTGGCCGTCGACGTCGAAGCCCGGTCCGTCCGGCTGCGTGATCTCCAGCGGGGCGACCTCGCGATCGGGTCCCCATGTGCCGGAGCGGAAGTTGCCGCCCTCGGTCGCCATCGGGATGACGCCATGGTCCTCGAGCTCGATGATGTCCAGCGTCTCGAGATCGAGGATCGGGACGAGACCGGCGACCGGTCGCGCGTAGCCGTTGTCGTCGACGCTCTCGCGGTGCCACACGGATCCCCAGGACAGACGGCGATCCTCGTAGCGCTCGGGCTCGAACCCCGTCATCGACTCGGGGTCGACCCACACCAGCGACGTGTCGGTGATGCCGCGCTTGGCCAGCGCCGCTTTCAGCAGCGGGTGGTTGCGCGCGGCCTGGGCGACCATGCGCGCCTCGTCGGACGAGACGCCGGGCCGCTTCGCGTCGACGGGAGACCACGAGCCGACGGATGCCGCGCGGTCAGTGCCACTCGTCCACCCGGTCACCTCCCACGCGGCGTGAGCGTCGGGGTTCATGACCACGAGGCGCACAGGGCGGCCCTGCCCGTCGGCGAGGCTGCGCGCAAGCGACTCCTCGACCGCGATGCCCCAGAACCGCGGGCTCTCCCCGATGCGCGCGTCGGTCCGGACCAGCGCGGCCACCTCGGCGATCTCGTCCGGGGTGAGCGGGTCTGTCCAGTGTCTGGCGGCGTGCATGCGGGCCTCCTCCGTAGCCGTGCGGGTCGGTTGGCGTCGTGCCGAATCGGTGGATGTGATCGTCATGCGATGCTCCCTTCGGATGCGGGGTCGGGCTCGATCACGGTGCCGACACCGTCGGCGCGGGGATCGCTGGCACTGGTGATCTCTTCACCGGAGCGGCGCACCAGCTGGACATGTCCCGCCTCGTCCGCCGGACCGGCGAACTGCACGACAGGAAGCCCCCGTTCGTCGGCACGGGCGAGCACGTCGTCCGCGACACCGGGTTCCGCGACCAGCGAGAGCACCGGTTGATCGAGATCGCGGTCCCCGACGACCCATCGCGGGCGGGCCAGGATGATGGGCAGGTCCTGCGCGGGGTCTACGGCGTCGGGGAGGATCTGCGAGAGTATCCACGCCTGCGCGCGCCCGCCCTGGCACCCGGCGACGACGGTGGTCTGAGGTGCGTCGACGATCGCCGGGCACAGCGTGTGCGGTGGCCGTGCGCCAGGACGTACGGCGGCCGGAGAAGCGGGGTCGACGCTGAACGCGCTGCCGCGATTGTGGAGCACGACGCCAGTGCCCGGATCGAGCAGGCCGGCGCCGAACGTCTGATAAACGCTCTGGACGATCGTGACCCCCCAGCCCTCATCGTCGAGCGCGGTGACCGCGGCGGTGTCGCCGAGGGGGCGTGGCTCGGCGAATGCGGGTGCGGGCACGTCGACGCCGAGATCGAGCAGGACATCGAGGTCGATCTCGCTGGTGAGAGGGTCGCCGAGCGCCGCCGCGCGCGCATGCACGCCGTGGATCGCGGCATCCACCAGGCGCGGACCGGACGGCGCCTCGGATCCGCCGTCGGAAGCCACAGTGACGACGCCGATCAGCACGGCCCCGACCGAGGGCGGCGGTGCGACGTGCCACGTCTGCGCTCCGATGTCGCGGGTGAGCGACGGTCCGACCTCGGGGGCGTAGTGCTCGAAGTCCTCGACGGTGTGAGTGCCGCCGCCTGCGCGCAGGGTGCCCACAAGAGAGCGTGCGATGCCACCGCGATAGAAGTCATCGGGGTCGTCGGCGAGCGTCCGCAGTGTGGCGGCCAGCGCCGGCTGCACCAGCGGATCGCCCTCCGCGAGCACGGCCCCGCGGGGTGCGAACACTCCACGCATCCCGGGGTCGGACATCACGGCGTCCGCGCGTGACCGGAGCGCGCGGGACAGACCCGCACTGACCCGGATCCCGGCATCGGCGACGGTCGCAGCATCTGTGAACGCCGCCGACAGATCGGTCCGGCCACCGAGTGAGGCGATCGCACGCCAACCGGCGACCATTCCCGGCACAGTGACGGCATGTGCGCCCTGACGGGGAACTTCGGTCCACGACGACGCCGCGTCGGCGATCGCGGCCGGCGCGGTCCCGGCGGCGATCACCGAGGTGGTCCGGCCTTCCGGCGTGCGTACGAGGGCGATGAGATCGCCGCCGAGTGCGCACTGGTGCGGGTAGACGACGGTGAGCATCACAGCGGCGGCGAGCGCAGCGTCCAGGGCGTTCCCTCCCGCTGCAGCGGCGCGTTCGCCGGCGGCGATCGCCTCGGGGTGAGGGGCGGCGAGCGCGATGGTCATGTCAGAGCTCCCGTCGGGACGTCGAGATGAAGTCGAGGTCTTCGCGATCGACGCCGGTCGCGAGGTCGGCCAGCGCCTCACCCACCGCAGGTCCGAACTTGAAACCATGCCCCGAGCACGCTGATGCGACGACGACCTCGGGTGCGCGGCGCAGGGGACCGATCACGAATCGCTTGTCCGCCGTCATCGTATACAGGCAGGCCGCGAGCTCGACGGGACTACTGTCGAGCCCCGGCACGTAGGTGTCGAGCAGCGACCGCAGGACACCCGCCTCCGCGGCGGTGGGGGGCGCGACCTGCGTCTCGGGATCCCAGATCTCTCCGGCATCCACGCCCAGCTTCACGCCGTTGGCGGCGGCGTCCGGGATCCCGAACACCAGCCCCTCGGCGCGATCGACCGAGAAGGCGCCCAGCGACGGCGGCATCCCGATCGCCTGACCGGGAGCGACGGTCACGGTGAGGATGCGCCAGACCTCGAGCAGCGGAGCAAGTTCCGGAACCAGCGCGCCCATCCAGCTGCCCCCGGCGATCACCAGCCGGCGGGCCCTGAGGTCGCCGGCGTCCGTACGCAGCACGATGCCGCTGGGAACACGCTCCCACCCTTCGACGCGCGTTTCCCAGCGCAGTTCCGCCCCATGCGCCTCGGCAGAGCGCTGCAGAGCGGCGACGGCCTGCGACGCTTCGAGCACGCCTGCTTCAGGGTCGTAGACGGCGCGGTAGCCCGCGGGAACGCCGAAGCCCGGCATGAGGTCGGACATGTGCGAGGGGTCGTCGACGACCATGCATCCGGGTCCCTGGAGCTGCGATTCGCCGCGGTGGGCATAGAGACCGCCCGTGCGGTGCAGGAGGGTCAGCCCGCTCTCGCGCTCCAGCTCGCTCCAGCCGGCGAACGCACGCGAGACGAAGTCGTTCCACACCGGATTCGGGTACGCCCGGCGGATCATGCGCGTCCGGCCGTGGGAGGAGCCCCGCGTGTGAGCCGGCGCGAAACGATCGACAGCGATGACGGCGACGCCGCGACGCGCGAGCGCGGCGGCGGTGGCGCTTCCGTGCACGCCAAGACCGACGACGATCACATCGGCGTCGAGTGCGGTCACGGGCGCCCTCCCTGTCGCGCGATATGCGCGACACCGCCGAGAAGCTCGGAGATGTCGTCTTCGTCGTTGTAGATATGCGGGGAGGCGCGCACGACGGACGTGATCGCACGGTCGCCCAGGTCCCATTGCCCGTGCGTGGCAGGAACGGACACCACGCGCACCTGCCTGTCGGCCAGCGCCGCCGAGACCTGGGCAGACTCCACGCCGTCGACGAGGAATGTCACGATGGCCGACGCCGCCCCCGCAGGATCGGCGATGGTGACCCCCGGAATGGCACGCAGCGACTCACGCACCACGTCACCCGCCGACGTCAGCCATTCGGCGGTCTCCGGGATCCCGCGCCGGCTGGCCTCGTCCAGCGCGACTCCCAGCCCGAGTCGACCGGCGATACCGGCCTCCCACGTCTCGAATCGACGAGCGGTGCCGGTGACATCCCAGGAGAAGGCGCGGATCCACTGTGAACCCCGGACGTCCGGAGCGGTGGGCGGCAGCATCGCGGCGCAGTCGCGTTCGATGAAGGCGAAGGCGGTCCCCCGAGGAGCGCGCAGGAATTTCCGCCCGGTGGTCACGAGCACGTGACACCCGATCCGGGCAACGTCGATCTCGAGGTGACCGACCGACTGCGTTGCGTCCAGGAGGTAGCCCGCGTCATAGCGCCGCGCGAGGAGACCGATCTCCTGCACGGGTTCGACCAGTCCGGAGGAGGTGGGCACGTGGGCGATCGTGAGGATCGTCGGCCGCCCATCCGCGAGAAGGGCTTCCAGCGCGGCGAGGTCGACACGCCGCTGGGCGTCGGTCGGCGCCAGCACCAGGTCGATCCCATGCTCCTTCTGGATGGTCATGAGGTGCAGAGCGTGGCTGACGTACGTGCTGCGCGACGCGATGATGCGCGACCCGGGGGCCGGTCGGAATGCGTCCAGCAGCACGCGCAGCCCGGTCGACGCGCTGTCGAACAGGGCGATCTCATCGGCATCGCATCCCAGGAGCGCAGCAGCCGAGCCGTAGACGGCCTCGACGCGATCCTTGACCTGAGCGGCGGCCTCGTAACCGCCGACCCGCTCCTCCAGACGCAGATGAGATACGACCGCCGACACGACCGCGGCGGTCGGGAGAGCGGACCCCGCCGCGTTGAAGTGATGGGACACCTTCGCGCCGAGGGTGAGCTCGCGCTCGCGCGCGACATCGATCGTGGAGCCGACCAGCGGCAGGGCCGCGTCTTTTCGTGCGGCCTTCGCCGCGGGCGCCGATGTCATGAAACTCCAGGTCTCTCAGTCAGGATCCAAAAGTATCATAAGTGGATCCACATTGTCGAAGGACCAGGGCTTGGAGGAACGCATGTCCCGCATGCTCAGTTACGTCGCGGCCGAGCCGCTCCCGCTTGCACGCGCTGTGGGTGAATCAGTACTGGCCGAGTTCACCGATCTCGCACGGCTGCACGCCGATGGCTGGGGCACCGCATGGCGCGACGTCGCGACCGGGGAGGTCCGCACCGCCGGCTCAGCGACCGCTGCCGTCGGCGGGGAGGAGTGGGCTCACGCGCTGGCGCCGGCGTCGACCTCGCGCATGCTGTATCTCCGATTCGCCAGTCGTGGCGCTCCGCCCGCTCCCGAGAATGTCCAGCCATTCCTCCGCGACGGAACAGCGTTTCAGCACAATGGGCTGATCGCACCGCGCGAGGACCTCGTCGGACTCCTCACCGCCGACGGCAGGCGCGAGCTGCACGGGACGACCGACAGTGAGGCCTACTTCACCGCCATCCGCCACGCGGTGCGCCGGGCACCGGGCCTCGACGATGCCACGGCACTCGCACACGCGGTCGCGCGAGTGCGCACCAGGTTCGCAGGCGCATGCCTCAATGCCATGATCCTCACCGACGCGACGCTGATGATCATTCATGCGGCCGGCGGGACAGGTGCGCCGTTGGCCGCCTTCGCCCGCCGCGGCTTCGAAGCCGATGCACTCCCGCCCGGGCACGACGACAGCTACAACGCGCTCAGCACCACGGTCAGCGGCACCGGCGCTCGGATCATCGCTACCACCGGGATCGACCAAGCAACGTGGACGAAGCTCCACGATGAATTCGTCTTCACCGTCTCGTCCGGCGGCTTCGCGCGCACTCAGATAGGTGCGCAAGCGGACCGGGAGCTGACATCAGATGCCGCCCCATGACGCACGAACGTCAAAGCCGAGGGCTGCGCTCGCCAAGCCCCGCCGACTGCGAGCACCCGTCTCAGGTGGATTGCCGGACGACCGGCGGACACGTGACCAGATACTGATGGGTGTCCTTCGCCGGCTCGAGGCCGAGCAGGACTCTCACTGCGACAGCGCCGAGGTCGTAGTGAGGCAACGCGACCGTCGAAAGCGGCGGCCGAAGGTGGGCGGAGATCACGTCTTGATTGTCGAACCCCATGACGGCGATGTCGTCGGGAATTCGGATGCCGTGCTCGCGGAGCCCGTCGTAGAGGCCCATGGCCACCCGGTCGTTGTGGCAGAAGACCGCCGTCGCGTCAGCCGCGAGGAGCAGCGGCGCCGCGGCGTATCCGCCTTGCTGATCGGGAGCGGTGGGAAAGACCAGCTCGGGGTCGAAGTCGACGCCCGCCGCTTCGAGCGCCGCGCGGTATCCGGCGAGGCGTCCGGTCTGCGCGGGCGAGGGCGTCGTCGTGTTGAGGAACGCGATGCGGCGGTGGCCGGCGGAGAGGAGCTCCTCGGTGGCTACGCGTCCGCCTTGTTCCTCGTCGGGCACCACGGTGGGCAGTTCGCTGCTCGACGCGTAACAGTCGACGAGCACCGTGTCGGTGTTCTCCAAGGCGGGTGGAACTGTCACCTCATGGTGATACCAGCTCGAGTACAGCACGCCCTGCACCTGATGCTCGAGCATCATCGCGATGGCCTCGTCTTCGGCGGCACGGTTGCCGTCAGTATCGGCGACGAGAAGCACGTATCCGTGCTTCCACGCCTCGTCCTGAGCGCCGTGGATGATCTGGCCGGCGAACGGGGTGGTCGCGATGGCGTCGGACACGAGGCCGATGAATCGGGACGTTCCCCGCGACAGCGTCTTCGCAAGGGCGTTCGGCCGGTACCCGAGCTCGGCGACCGCATCGTGGACCCGCCGCCGGGCGTCCTCCCCGATGCGCACGCCCTGCTTGTCGTTGACCACATGCGACACGGTCGCCACCGATACGCCGGCGGCCTTGGCGACGTCGCGCATCGTGACCGCGGAACCGCTTCTGCCGTGCTCGGGCATCCTCACCCCTTCGTCGCTCCGCTCTCGAGTCCGTAGATCATCGCCTTGTTGAGGATGAGGAACACGAGCAGCAACGGCGTCACGGTGACGCAGACGGCAGCGAACGTCGCGGTCCAGTCGGTGTTGCCCATCGCTCCGATGTAGTTTTGCAGACCCAGCGGGATCGTCTTCAATCCGTCCGAGAGCACGAAGGTGTTCGCGAAGATGAAGTCGTTCCAGATGAAGATGCTGTTGACCAGCACCACGGTGACGATGGTGTTGACCGACAGCGGCAGCGTGATGCGAACGAAGATGCGGTACGGCCCGGCACCGTCCAGGGACGCCGCCTCGTACGTCTCCCGCGGAATGTACTTGTAGAACGACGAGAACAGGTAGACCGCCATCGGCAGTGAGAACGCCGCGAGCGGGATGATCATCGACAGGTGGGTGTCGAGCAGCCCTACCTGCGAGTAGTCGATGAACAACGGCACCAGGGCGATCTGCACGGGCACGATGATGCCGAGCAGCAGCAGGGCCCTCACCCCGTTGCTGAACCGGAAGCCGAGCACCTCCAGCGCGAAGGCCGCCATCATGCCGGCGATGACGATGAGCGCGCTGGCGCCGAGCGTGACGATCAGACTGTTGAGGATGTTGAGCCAGAGATTGCCGGTGCCGAACGCGCGCGCGTAGTTGTCGAGCGTGAACGACCCCGGCAGCGCGAAGGGGTTCCCGGCGGCGAAGTCGGCGGCGGTGCGGAAGCTGGTCAGAAGCAGCCAGAGCAGCGGATACACCTGCACGATCACGATGAGCACGATGGTCGCACTCAGCAGCGTCCGCTGGACGCGCAGCCGTGGTGATCGCGACGGCACCCGCCGCTGCGCCGGTGGCGCGGCCGGCGCGCGCCTGTCGAGCGGCGCTGGGGCGGTGAGGGTGGGAGCGGTCATGAGTAGTCCCTTCGACGAAGCACGAGCAGGATGATGCCGACGGCGACCAGGCACTCGACGACGATGAACACCGAGATCGCGCTGGCGTACCCGTAGTCGGTGTGCACGAACGCGGTCTTGTACATGTAGGTGGTGAGAAGTTCCGATGCCTGGCCCGGGCCGCCGTTCGTCAGGAGGTAAGGGATGTCGAAGCCGCGCAGCGCGAAAGTTGTGGCCATGATCGTGGTGGTGATCCACACCGGGCGGATGTAGGGGAAGCGGATCCGCCAGAAGACCTGCCACCACGACGCGCCGTCCAGCCGGGCCGCCTCTTCAAGCTCACGGGGCACCGCGATGAG
The DNA here is from genome assembly GCF_044987475.1 of Microbacterium sp. ZW CA_36. NCBI lineage: Bacteria > Bacillati > Actinomycetota > Actinomycetes > Micrococcales > Microbacteriaceae > Microbacterium > Microbacterium sp. ZW CA_36. The sequence goes on along the minus strand of NZ_JBJDRL010000002.1, from coordinate 72,675 downwards.
CGCCGCGTAGATGATGAGCATGTACAACCCGGTGAAGCGCCATCCTTCGGGGATGGAGACCGCCGCCAGCACGGTCTGCACGTTCGACAGCCACGCGGTCTGCAGGTTCTCGAGGCCCACCCATGCGAGCACCTGGTTGAGCAGGCCGACCGGTTCGAGCGAGTAGATCCGCTGGAACAGGAAGGCGATAGCGACGGTGGAGATGATGGCCGGCAGCAAGTACATCGTCTTCACGACTTCTCGTGCCCTCGGCAGCGCCGTGAGAAGGCTCGCGACGATCAGCGCGCCCCCGAGCTGAAGGACCAGACAGATGGCGAGGTAGCCCAGCGCGTTGCCGAACGCCGTCCAGAAGACGTCGTCACGGGTGAACATCTTGACGTAGTTGTCGACGCCGACGAACACCATGTCGGTGATGCCGTCCCAGCGGAAGACGCTCAGGAACAGCGACTGGAGGATCGGCAGCAGCACCGCCACGCCGTACAGCAGCAATGGTGGGACGAGGAAGACGACCACCGACAGCGTGGAGCGCCTCGGCAGCATCGAGCTGAGCGGGGTACGCGCCCGCCGGGGCGGGCGCGACACGGCCGCGCCCGCCCCGACAGTGAGGGACTCAGCCATCGGCGTTCTCCGCGAGAGCGGCGTCCATCGTGGTGATGAACTCGTCGGGAGTGATGTCCCCCTGCACCAGCAGCGTCAGCTCCTGCTGAAGGCGGGTGTTGGTCGCAGGGTCGAGCTGCGTGTCCCACGGCATCGCGATGCGGGGCCCGACGTTGTCGGCCTGCTCGATCGCACGGGTGTACAGCGGAGTGGCGTTGTCAGGGATCGTCGTCGCTGCCGTGCTGGTCGGAGACAGTGCGCCGGTCGCGGCATACACCTCGGGGTAGCGCTCCAGCGCGAATCCGAGGAAGTCCCGCACGAGCGGGTCGTAGGTCTTCGTGTTCACGGCCATGCCGATTCCCGATGGGGTGACGTATTCGGTGTCGTCGGTGACGGCCCCGTCGATCGTGGGGAGCGTGAAGTAGTCCACGTCATCGCGGACGGCGGGGTCGAGCGCGTCGGTGGCCAGGTTGCTCAGCTCCCAGGTGCCGATGTTGTACACCGCGGCCTTGCCCGAGGTGAAGAGCGCCTGCGCGTCGGCGTAGCCGGTCGACGAGAAGCCCTCCTGGAAGCAGCCGGCCTGGCCGAGCGAGGAGAGCCACTCGGCGGCGGCGCGTCCGGCCGGGTCGCCGAACGACGCCTCGCCGTTCTTGAGCTGCTGCACGTACTCGGGTCCGGCAAGACGGAACGGGTAGTACGCCATGTATCGCTCCAGAGGCCACTGGTCCTGTCCGTCGAGTGCGATCGGGGTGATGCCCTTCGCGCGGAGCGCTTCGCACATCGCGGGGAAGTCGTCGAGGGTCGCCGGCACGCCGACACCCGCCTCCCTCAGCAGAGCCGAGTTGTACCAGAAGTACTCGAGCTGGAACTCGAACGGCACCATGTACAGCGAGCCGTCGTCGAAGCGCTGGTAGTTCAGTGCGGCTTCGCGGTAGTCGTCCAGTCCGAGGTCGTCGAGGAGGGCTTCGATGTCGATCATCCGCCCCTGTGCAGCGAGCTTCTGCGCGAAGGGCGTCGCATCCGTGTCGAAGAGTTCCGGCAGCTTGTTGGCGGCGGCGAGTGTCTCGTACTTCTGGATGTAGGACGGTCGATCCGGAGTCGTGATGAGGTTCAGCGCGAAGCCGGGATGGTCGGCGGCGTACTCGTCGGCGATCTGCTCCATCGCGGTGATGACGCCGCCGTCTGCGGGGCGCGAGAGCAGCCACGAGATCTGGCGGGGGACGACCTCTCCGTCGGGGTCGATGTCGGTCGGGTCGGCTGCGCCTGACGAGCCGGCGCAGCCGGTGAGGATGAGTGCGGTCGCGGCGGCGACGGCGACCATCGCCGTCGTGCGCGTGAGTGCTGCCATGTCGGAATCTCCTTTGATCGGGTGTTGCAGGTGGGTGCGGGATCGGCTGCTACCTGGTTCTGGCGAGCAGCGATTCTGAGTGCGTGTGCTGATAGGGGTCGGCAGCGAGTGGCGAGAACACCGAGAACTCGGTGATCGTGACGGCGCCTTCACCGACGAAGGCACCGAGCCGGCCGTTCCGTCGGTCGTACAGACGCGTGCTGAGGACGGTGGCGTCATCGAGAGTCGCGACGCAGATGTCGCCGTCGACGATCACATCGAGAACGTGTTCGCCGGCGCCGATGTGGCACGGTCGCTCCAGTTCGATCGCGAAGGGCACGTCGCCAGAGATCTGCCATTGCTCCGTGCCGGTCGCCCGTCGCGGCCACCGGTCGAAGACGAGCCGCCCTCGCCCGGGCTCGAGGCGGAGTACGTACCCCTCGTCTCCATCCGCGCCGGCCCGCAGCAGCACACCGCATTCCGTCGTGCCGTCGGCGACATCGAAGCGCGCACGCAGACGGAACGCCGTGGGGGCCTCCTCCGTCGTGAGCAGGTCCCGGTACCCGTCGGGTGCCAGCAGGACGCTTCCGGCGGAAATCCCCTCCTCAGGCTGCGAGAACGTGTCGCGCAGCTCTGCAGGCGGGTGGAAGGCGAGAGTCCCATCGGCGCGTTGCTCGGCCTCGAGCACTGACATCGTGCCCGCCCACTGCCACGGGCCATCGTCGTGCGCGCCCTCGCGCGACGCGATCCAGCCGAAGAAGAAACGCCGGTCGCCGCGGGCAGCGGACTTCGCCGCGTAGTAGGCGCGGCCGTCGATCGTGTCGTGATCGGGGATCTGCCAGGGCCCGTCGAGGCTGCGCGCCATGCGGTAGCGCGTCGTGAAAGCGTCACTGAACTCGGAGAACACGAGGTACCACCAGTCGCCCCACTGGAACACCTCGGGGCACTCGTGCGCGAGATACCGCCGCGGGTCCCAGAACGGCGCGGCCGGCTCCCACGTCGAGAGGTCACGCGATGTGCACTGGGCGATCACGCCACGGCGCCGCGACGGCCCGTCCGCGTGGCGCGCCGTGATGAGCATCCGCCACGTGCGCGCCGCCTCGTCCCAGAACACGAACGGGTCTCGCCAGTCGCCGGTCTCATAGCCGCCCGTCGCCCCGAACGTGTCGTCGGGGTGGCGCCGCCAGGAACGCATTCCGTCCACGCTCGTCGCGTGCTGCACGACCTGCAGCGCCCGTCCGTCGTCGCCCACCACATCGGGGTTCTGCCCGGTGTAGAACACGTGGTGCGTGCCGTCCTCGGCGAGCACGATACTGCCGGTGTACACGTTGAAGTCGGCCGCGGCAGCGCCGCCTGACGCGAGAGCCTCGCCGCCATCGTCGAAGTCGACGAGGTTGGCCGTCACCACGCGGTGCCACGGCATCCCTTCTCGCGGCACCCGGCGCGATTCGTACAGGTAGAAGAGGTGGAACTCGCCATCCTCCTGCCAGGGGATGACATCCCCCACCCACGCGCCTTCCGGCTGGTAGAACCCTCGCTGGCCCATCGTCACCCTCTTTGGTTAATCGGTTATTCACACGATAGACCGGATATCAACGAGTGGTCAAGCGGTTAATCAACCAATTATCGGAGAGAGCACGACTCGCGGCGCAGCGCCGGGTCAGACCGCCAGGTCGCGGATGGTGAGACCGCGGAAGATCGCCGAGCCGTCGTTGGCGTAGAGCCGGATGCGGTTGTCGCCTTCGAGCGGGAAGACCCGGTGCGAGTGCACCACGCGGCCGTCGCCTACGAAGAACTCCACGCTCGTGCGGTCGACGAGGATCCGTACGGCCAGGCGCCCCGTCGACGGATCGATCGGCGTCTGCGACTCGCCGCCGGTGGGATTGATCGTCGGACGGCGGTTGACGTAGGTGAACGGCCCGTTCAGGAACGCACCGGCGGCGACGTGACGGCCCCCGCCCGGCGCGCGACAGACCTCGAACCCGATGTTGGAGGGCGCTGCCGCCGGATCCCACACCAGCTCGCACGTGAGGTCGTAGGCGAGCGAGCGCAGCTCCAGGTCGCGTACCCCAGTGAACGCGACGTCGCCGAGACGGTGGGTCTTCTTGGCATACCGTTCGAGCGCCGCCGTCGGTGTGGAGGCGAGGTAGTAGCCTCCGTCTCCTGCGGTGAGCCGCAGGTCGCGCACGATCATGTCGTCGCCGTTGTAGCCGTCGGTCGCAAGCGTGGGCGTGTTGTGGGGGTAGTCCCAGAAGTTCGCCCACCCGATGGCGCGGCGCAGCGTCGGGTCTTCCGCGCCCGATGCCTCGTGATTCGGGTAGGTCACGGCGCCGTAGAAGTCGAACCCGTAGTCGAGCCAGCGCGGATCGCCGTGGTCGGGCACGAACGACGCGCCGTCGAACGCCCCGGTCCAGTACGCGTACGTCGCCGGCAGCCCCCGTCCCTTGCCGTTGGCGCTGATGCCGAGGATCCAGTGCGACGTGCCGTCGCCCGCGGTCATGCGGAAGATGTCGGGGCACTCGATCAGCCCCAGGTCGGTGCGCACGAACTCGCCGACGCCCCGCCACGAGTGGAGGTCGGCGGAGACGTAGAACCCGACCCGCTGCCCTTCCGCGTTCGCCATGAACCAGCGCCCGCGGTCGGCGTCCCAGATGACCTTGGGATCGCGAAAATCCGGCACGCCGGGGTTCGGCAGCACCGGCGCGTCGCCCCCGGGGCGGAATGTCCTCCCGCGATCCGTGGAGTACCAGAGATACTGCGCCTGCCGGCCCTGGGGCGCCTGCGTCACGAGCGCGATGACGGCGCCTGCCCCGTAGCCCGCGGTGTTGCGCTCGTCGACGACGAGGCATCCCGACCAGCAGTCACCGTTCCCGTTGCTGAACTTCGGGATGGCGATGCCGCGGTCACGGAACGACACGTGGTCGCGCGTCGTGGCGCGCCGCCATGCGGTTCCCGCACCGCCTTCGTTGTAGTCCGCGTTGTAGAGGTAGTAGTAGTGGTACTCGCCGTCGATGTAGACGGGTCGCTGCGGGTCGTTCTTCCAGTTGTCGGGAACACTGAGGTGGTACGCGGGCCGCATGCGAGTGCGTCCTTTCGAGGTCGTGCCGAGGACGGATGCCGCGTCCGCCGCGGCGGCGGGCGCTCCCCCTCCTGCCAGGGCCAGCGTCCCCGCGAGAGCGGTGGTGCCGGCACCGGCGAAGAGCGCGCGGCGTGAGACTGCAGTCGATTGCTCCATGGATGGCCTTTCATCCGCGGCAGCGTCGGTGCTGCCGCCGTGTTGGTGGTGGTGATGGTGGTGCGTGGCGTCAGTTCACGGACGCCATGCGCCACACACGCAGCGTCGCCGCGGCGCCACCGACGTCGACGCAGACGCGCAGCGCGTCATCCCGCGTCGGATACGCGCGCGCGGCGAGCGGGAGGCCGTTCGCGAACGCCTCCAGGGCGGAGTGGTCCACCACGACGCGGAGACGCACGGTGTCGCCCTCGAGTCCGACGACGCCCGCGAGCGGCGTCGCGTCGACGCTGTCGTCGAGGCTGGACCGGCTCCGGTCGAGGGAGAACTCGACCTCGCCGCCGACACGACGCAGGCGGTACACGGTGCGCTCCGCGCCGTCCACGGTCGCGCGCACCGCGAGTTCGATCGAGGTGCCCGACGGAAGAGTCGCGTCGAGTTCGAGATCCAACTGGTCGCCGCCGATACCCGCCGCGCCGACCTCGCCGGCGGGGCCTTCGTAAAGGAGCTCGGTCCGCAGCGCATCGACCTCGGGCGCCGGTGCCTGATGCAGAGACCCATCTGGGCGGCCGGTGACGACGCGCGGCAGCGACATCACCCCGGACCAGCCGGCTGCGACGGCCGCGGCATCCGTCCGTCCTTCCTGCATCCACCCGAACATGAGCCGTCTGCCGGTCTCGTCGCGCATGGACTGCGGCGCGTAGAAGAACCTGCCGCCCAGGTCCAGCCGGTGCAGCGCCCGGGGTTCGAAGCGGTCGCCGCGATACCGGCCCGACCAGTAGAGCGGGTGGTGGGTCACTCCGTCGTCCCATGCGGAGAACACCAGGACGTCCGCGCCTTCCGTGGCGAACAGGTCGACGCATTCCCACATGGTCCCGGTCCAGTCTGACGCCGTCCGCGGCCGGTCGGCCGCGTCGCCGACGAGGAGCGGGCTGACATAGCGCCACGAACGCAGGTCATCCGATTCGTAGAGCAGTGCGGTGCCGCCGACGCCGCGGATGCCGGAACCGACGATCTGCCGCCATCCGCCGGTTCCATCCGCGGCCTGCTCACGCCACACGCAGTGGTCCCGGAAGGCGACGATGTCGAGATCCTCGGGCGGTGCCGCGACGACCGGGTTCCCCGGTTCCTTCGTCCACTCGACGAGGTCGTCGGACCCCGTCGCGACACAGGGCAGCTCGACCTCGCCGTGGCGCCCCGAGTAGACCAGCGTGGGCACTCCCCCGTCGTCGACGAAGACGCCGGACCAGCAGCCGTCGACGTCAGGACCGGCGGTCGGCTCGAGCGCGATCGGCAGATGCTCCCAGTTGATGAGGTCGGTGCTGCGTGCATGACCCCAGTGGATGCGGTCGTGTACCGGCGCGTAGGGGTTGTACTGGTAGAAGAGGTGGTACCAGCCGTCCCTCTGCGTGAGCCCGTTGGGGTCGTTGAGCCATCCGGCGGGCGAGACGAAGTGGAACGCGGGCCGGTGCGGGTCCGCGGCAGCGAGCTCCACGAGATCGGATGAGGTCCGGTTCGGGCTGGTCATCGGATGCGTGGTCATGCGGCGTCGTTCTCCTGATCGTGTGCGGGCTGTTCCAGTGCGGTTCCCGGGGCATCGGACGGCGGTGCGTACAGTCCGCAGCGCACCCAGTGCTCGGGCTCCTCGCTCAGCCGATGGAACACGGCCTTCTCGGCCGAGCAGCGCTCGGTCGTCTTCCCGGTCCATTGACAGCCGGTCGGGTGCAGCACCTCGCGACGAAGTCGCGCACGTTCGACGGGGTCGAACGGTTCGATGCGTTTGGGGTCGGGCACCGCCGAGATCAGCAGGCGGGTGTAGGGGTGCGCCGGGTTGGCCAGCAGCTCCATCGCATCGCCGCCCTCGACGAACTCGCCGGCGAACATCACGACGATGCGGTCGGCGAGGTAGCGCGCGGACGCGAGGTCGTGCGTGATGTAGAGCATCGAGATGCCCTGCTCCTCGCACAGCGTGCGCATCAGGTTGAGCACACCGATCCGCACCGAGACATCGAGCATCGACGTCGGCTCGTCGGCCAGGATCAGCCGCGGGTTGACCGCGAGCGCACGGGCGATCGCGATGCGCTGCCGCTGGCCGCCGGAGAGTTCGTGGGGGTAGCGGTCCAGCATCTCGTCGGGAAGCCCGACCTTCGCCATCAGCCGCTGCTTCGCGCGCTCCATTTCCGCGCGGCCGGATGCGGCACCGTGGATTCGCAGCGGACGTTCGAGGAAGTGACCGATACGGTGCACGGGATTCAGTGACCCGAACGGGTCCTGGAAGATCATCTGCACGGCCGAGCGGTACTCGCGCGTCGCACGCCGCTTCGATGTGGCGATGATGTCTTCGCCCTCGAAGAGGAACGTGCCAGCCGACGGCTGCTCGAGGCGGGCGATGCAGCGCGCGAGTGTGGACTTTCCGCTGCCGGACTCGCCGACGAGCGCGACGACCTCTCCGTGGGCGATGTCGAGGTCGACGCCGCCGAGCGCGCGGACGCGCTTGCGGGAGAACGCCCCGCCGATGGTGAACGTCTTCTCCAGTCCCCGCGCGGAGAGCACGGGCGTCTGTTGTGCGGTCATGAGATGGTCTCCGTGATCAGGGAGTCGTCGTCGCTGGGTGCAACCCAGTGGGTAGGCGTGAGCGGTTCGAGATCCGGGATGTCACGGAACCTCACTCCTTCGCCGAGACCCTGCAGACGCGTGCGTGGACCCGACATGGGCGGGAATGCGTTCATCAGGGCACGGGTGTACGGGTGCTCGGGCGTGTCGAAGATCTCGTCGGATCGAGCCGTCTCGACGAAGCGCCCCGCGTACATCACCGCCATCCGGTCGGAGAGTTCGACCATGAGCGACATGTCGTGGGTGATGAAGAGGATCGCGAACCCGAGCTCACGCTGCAGGTCCTTTATCTGCGCCATGATCTCCTGCTGCACGACGACGTCGAGCGCCGTGGTGGGCTCATCCATGATGAGCAGTGGTGGTCGCAGCGCCGTCGCCATCGCGATGACGACCCGCTGCCGCATCCCGCCCGACAGCTGGTGCGGGTACGAGCGCAGTCGATCCCGCGGGATGCCCACGAGATCGAGCAGGTCGCCGGCGCGCGCGAGCGCGGTCTTCTTCGATACGCCGTCGTGGGTGGTGAAGATGTCGACGATCTGATCGCCGACCGTCATCACCGGGTTCAGCGCGTTCATGGCGCTCTGGAAGACCATGGCCACCTTGCGCCAGCGGAACTCGCGGAGCTCCTCGGCATCCAGTGCCAGTACATCTGTGCCGGCGAAGCGGACCGACCCACCAGAGATCACGGCGGGGTCTCGCAGCAGCCGCAGGATCGCGTTGGCGATCGTCGACTTGCCGCAGCCCGACTCCCCGGCGAGGCCGAAGACCTCGCGCTCGGCGATCGAGAAGGACACCCGATCGACGGCGCGCACGGTGCGGGCCTCGGTGACGTACTCGACGGAAAGGTCCTGGATCTCGAGCAGCGGGGCGGTCATCGCACCGTCTCCTTCCGCGTGCGGGGGGCGACACGAGTGGGCGCGTCAGGGGTGGTGCGGCGGCGAGGCCGCCGCAGGCGGGGGTTGGTCGTCTCATCGACGCCGTAGTTGACGAGCGCGAGCGCGAACGCGACGAGCGCGATGCACACCCCCGGAGGAACGAACACCCACCAGGCTCCCGTCAGCAGGGCGCCGTCGTTGCTCGCCCAGTACAGGTTCGTACCCCAGCTGATGGTGCTGATGTCGCCCAGCCCCAGGAACTCGAGACCCGCCTGCGCGCCGATGCCGAAGATCACGCAGGCGAGGAACGTGCTCATGACGATCGACGCCATGTTCGGCAGCATCTCGCGGAACATGATGCGCAAGCCGCCCTCGCCGGTGACCTGCGAGGCGGCGACGAAGTCCTTGCCGCGGATCGACATGGCCTGCGAGCGGAGCACGCGGGCGGACCCCGCCCAGCCGGTGATGACGAGGACCAGGATGACGGTGCCGAGACCCTGCGGCAGAAACGCCGCGAGGATCACCAGCAGCGGCAGTCCGGGAAGGAGCAGGAACACGTTCGTGACGAGCGACAGGACGTTGTCGATCGTGCGTCCGAGGTAGGCCGATGCGAGGCCGACGAGGAGCCCGACGAACGTGGCGAGGATCCCGACGGTGAAGCCGACGAACAGCGACGAACGCGAACCCCAGATGTTCAGCGCCAGCACGTCCTGCCCCTTGGCTGTGGTTCCCAGCCAGTGTTCGGCTGACGGCGGCTGCGAGCCGATGCCCTGGATGAGCGTGGGGTCCCCGGGAGCGAGGACCGGAGCGAAGACCGCCATCAGCACGAAGAGGACGAGGATCACCAGGCCCCACGTTGCCTTCGCATTGCCGAGCAGGCCTCCCAAGAGTCCGCCTCCGCCACGGCGGCGACGCGGAGGCGTCGGCATGGCGGTGACCTGCCCATCGGGACCGGGCGGGCTGCCGAGCTCCAGCTCGGCCATGGCGCGGGGATCTTGCGCGAGTGACATCACACCCTCCGTTCAGCTCACGCGCACGCGCGGATCGAGGCGCACGTACACGATGTCGACGAGGAAGTTGGCGATCAGCACGGCCGTGGTGATCGTGAGGAAGAGTCCCTGCATGAGCGGGTAGTCGAGGTTCTGCACCGCGGCGAGCAGGGTGTAGCCGATGCCCGGGTAGGCGAAGACGACCTCGGTGAGCAGCGCGCCGCCGACGACGAAGCCCAGCGACATGCCGAATGCGGTGACGGACGGGAGCAGTGCATTGCGGGCCGCGTACTGCATCATCACGCGGTTCGCGGGCAGCCCCTTGGCTTCGGCCATCACGATGTAGTCCTCGGCGTTGGTGGCGATCATCGTGTTGCGCATGCCCAGCATCCAGCCGCCGACCGAGACGAGCACGATCGACGTGGCGGGAAGGATCAGGTGGTACGCGACGTCGCCGAGGAACGCGAGGGAGAACTCCGGGGTGGTGCCGACCTCGTACGCGTGGCGCAGCGGGAACCATCCGAGCGTGACGCCGAACAGGTAGAGCAGTCCCATCGCCAGCCAGAAGTACGGGAACGAGCCGATGAAGATGAGCAGGGGCGGCACGAACGAGTCGAGGACGCCTCCGCGGCGCCACGCGGCGAGGATGCCGAGCACGTTGCCGATGACGACGGCGATGATCAGCGACACGAAGCCGAGCAGGAAGGTCCAGCCGATGACGCTGGAGATGACGTCGATGACGGGGGTCGGGAACCGCGAGATCGAGAAGCCCAGGTTGCCCGTGAAGATCTGGCCGAGGTAGCGCAGATACTGCTCCCACAGCGGAGCGTCGCTGAGTCCGAAGGACTCTCTCAACGCCTCGATCTGGTCGGGACGGATCTGTCCCTGCAGCCGTGCCACCATGCGTGACACCGGGTCGCCCGGCATGAAACGGGGAAGGAAGAAATTGAGGGTGATCGACACCCAGAACGCCACGAGATAGAACCCGAAGCGCCGCAGCATGTAGCCCATGATGTGTCTCCTCGGCCGTCCTGCTGCGCCGCGCGGGCGACGCAGCAGGACGGCACGATGGGTCAGTCGGTGACGACGGGTTCCAGGCTGGTGAGCACCAGCACCGTCGTCCGCGAGCGCGTCGAGAGCGTCGCGTACGGGTCGTCCTCGGTCGGCCAGCCGGTGAACCGTGCCGTGCTCGCCGCACCCCACTCCGGGCCGGGGAAGAGCGGCGCAACCGGGGCGACGTCGGCGAAGAGAGCCTGCAGCTGGTTCATGATCTCGTGCTGCGTGGCTTCGTCGGATGCCGCGGCGAACTGCGCGAGGAGAGCATCGGCCTCCGCGCTGCCGAAGCGGTGGTAGTTGTCGAACGTCTGCTCGCCGACGGGCTTGACCGTCTCGGTCGACATCACACCGCGGTAGAACTGGTACGGCGTCGGAGCGTTCGCGCTCCAGACGATGCCGGAGTCGAAGGTGCCGTTCTCATACCCCGCGACGACGTCGCCCCAGTCCTTCGCGGCGACGGTGACCGTCACCCCGAGCTCGGCGAGGTTCTGCGCGATGACATTGCCCACCGACACCCAGTCGCTCGAGGTCGAGCCCACCGAGAAGTCGAAGGCGAACGGCGACCCGTCGGGTAGGACTCGCTTGCCGTCAGCGCCGAGGGCGATGCCCGCGGCATCCAACAGCTCTCGCGCACCCTCGAGATCGCGTTCGGTCCACGTGCACGAGTCCACGACGGCCTCGTCGCGCCACGTGTCGTACGAGCCGGTCAAGCCTGTGCAGTCGGCAGGGTGCGTGTAGCCCTGCATGCCGATCTCGGTGACCTGCTCGCGATCGACCGCCATCGACAACGCCTTGCGCACGTTCACGTCGTCGAACGGTGCCTTGGTGGTGTTGAACTGCCAGCTGATCATCGACCCGGTCGTCGGGAACCAGTAGAACCGGTGCTCCGGGTCTTTCGCGACGTACGCCTCCTCGATGTTGGGGATGAACTGCGGGGCCCAATCGACGTCGCCGTTGGCGGCGGCGAGGTTGGCGCCGTCGTTGCCCGCGAAGGCCAGCATCCGGATGCCCTCGATCTTCTGCTTGTCGGGCTGCCAGTAGTTCGGGTTCTTGCCAAGGTCGAACGACTGCGCCTGGAAGTTGGTGATCTCGGTGTAGGGACCGGTGCCGACCGGCTCCTCATTGGCGAACTTCGTCGGGTCGTCGACATCGCTCCAGATGTGGGCGGGAGCGATCACCTGCTGGCCGATGTCGAGCAGCGCAGGAGAGAAGGGCTGGTTGAAGTCGAACTGCACCGTGAGCGGGTCGACCGCCGTCACGGACTCGATGTAGTCGAATCCGCCGCGGACCTCTCGCTGCAGGTCGAACGACAACACGACGTCGTCGGCGACGAACGGCTCGCCGTCGGACCACTCCACTCCGTCGCGCAGGTGGTAGGTGATGCCGGTGCTGTCGGGAGCCACCTCCCACTCCGTCGCCAGCCACGGGGTGGTCGAGCCGTCGGCGGGGTTGTAGACGAGCATCGACTCGAAGATCGCCTGCTGCGTCATCGGGAAGTCGGGGTTCGCGAACGGGTTGAAATTGCGGTCGAAGGTCCCCATGTCTTCACGGGGGATCGTCAGCAGCTGGGTGCCATCCAGCGAGTCCGCAGACTCGCCTCCGCCGGCGCTGCAGCCGGACAGCGCGAGCGCGGTGGTCGCCGCCACCGTGGCGGCGATGAGCGCCGCTTTGCGGTGAACTGTCATGATGAGTGTGTTCCTTTCTTCTTCGTTGAAGCCGAAGGGGCTGCGCGTCGGACGAGATGTCCAGTCACACCGACGCGCGTTCTAGGAGCGGGCAGTCGACCGTCACGGTTCCCGTGCCGGTCGACTGACCCGCGATGATCGCGGCGAGGAGGTCCACGCCGCGGGCGCCCATCTGTTCGAAGGGCAGTGCCACCGTCGTCAGGCCCGGTCTCAGGTAGGCCGCGATGAGCTCCTGATTATCGAATCCGATGACGGCGATGTCCTGGGGAATGCGCAGGCCGCGTTCCTTGATCGCGTCGTATGCGCCCATCGCCATCCGGTCGTTGGCGCAGAAGATCGCGGTGGGCGGGTCGGAGAGATCCAGAAGAGCGGATGCTGCGGTGTACCCGCCGTCGGCCGTCGCATGTCCCGAGATCTCGAGCTTCTCGTCGGGCGCGACACCTGCCTCCCGAAGCACCTCGTGGTAGCCGATGCGTCTGCCGACCGCCGCGGGGATGTCGGGATCGAGGTTGATGAAGCCGATGCGGCGGTGACCGGCCGCGAGGAGGCGCTCTGTCGCCCGACGTCCGCCCGTGCGCTCGTCGGGGACGATGGCGGGATACCGACCCTCGGCATCGAAGCAGTTGATGAGGACGGTCGGCACCTCACGTGCGATCTCGGGAATCTCGACGGCGCGATGCCATGTCGCGGCATAGAGGAGTCCTTCGACGCGCTGCTCGAGCAGCCGCTCGATGGCCGCCGTCTCCGCAGCGGGGTCGGACTCGGTGGACGCGATCAGCAGGTACTTCTCATCGACGAGGGCGCGATCCTGCGCTCCTTTGATGATGTCGACAGCGAACGGCGCGGTCACGATCTCCGTGACGAGGCCGTACCAGTCGCTCTGCTTCTTGGCGAGTGCGCGCGCGCCCGCGTTGGGACGGTAGCCGAGTTCGGCCGCGGCGGCCAGTACGCGATCGCGGGTGTCCTCGGCGATGCTGACAGAGCGTCGGTCGTTGAGCACGAACGAGACGGCCGAGCGGGACACGCCGGCGTGCCGCGCGACATCCGCCATCGTCACCGGGCGCCGGGTCGTCTCTGACATCTGCGGTTCCTTCATTGGATGCGCGGGCTAACTAACGCGCGTGAGTTCGAGGCAATCTGAGACTAACGCGGGTTAGCGCCGCACGCAACTCTCTTCCGAGAACCAGAACGGGGTGGGCGTCGCAGTCCAGGCCAAGACCGACTCTGAACGTCAGTTACGTCGGCAGCACAGCCCCGGGCCGGTGATATCTCTTCCAGGTGGACACACGGTGGACACAAGCCGGGTAAGTCGAGGTCAAGATGGTTGGCCGAACGCACCCCGCCCCCGAAGGTGTGTCTCTTGACCTCCGAGGGCGAGGCGCTTGCGTGCCTCCGGCGACGTCTACACGGGGTTTCCGAGCACCACGCGCAGCCATCTGGTTCCGTCCGACACCGCGAGCACGCTCGTGCCGGCGGCATCCGTTACCATCGCCATCGCACCCAGCGCAGGCTGCGGCCTCGGCCCCGCCGCGAGCTGGACGCCGTGGGCGAACACGGTGCGCATTCGGTTCTCGGCCGAGCCGAGATCACGGGCGTTGTCGGCAGTCGGCGTGATGCCCGTTATGTCGACGCGCATCGCGGCGACGCCGTTCTCGTCGTCCGTGGAGCACAGCAGGTCGACGGCGGTCGATCCGACCTCGTTCACGGGAACGACGCGCATGCCGCCCTTCACGCCCGGCCCGGCGCCCGCGCTCTGATCCGAGGCGGCGACGAATGCTCCGTACGCGTCTGCCCCGACGTCGTGGACACCGGTCGTGGTGGCGCGGACGACGATCGCTGCGTTGGCGGCTGCCGTCACCTCCTGCTCCATCGCACCGGGACGGCGCCGCTCGATGACATTGTCGGCCCCGATCACCTGCGCCCACACCACACCCGCCGTGTTGTCGAAGGTGTTGCCCGTGATCGTGGAGCGGGTGAGGGTCCCGGTCACCCGCACCGGCGGCGCTTCGGTCACGGGGTTCGCTCCGAACAGGTTGCCGAGGAGCGACACATCCGTCGCATCGCCGTTGATGCGGACGGCGCCCCAGCGCTCATCCTGATCCAGGTTCCAGTTGTCGAAGGAGTTCCCTGAGATCGTGATCTCCGCAGCGGCGGCCGCGAAGTACACCGGAGAACGGGTGACCCAGTTGAAGGTGTTCCCGGTGATCGCGACGTTGCGTGCCTGCACGGCGGTGTCGAACGCGATCGAGTACGGCGGCCGCCCGCCACCGGTCGGCTCACCGCCGCCGAGCACGTTCCCGGTGAAGGTGAGGTTCGTTCCCCCCGCAGTGATGTTGATCAGCGCACCGCCCGAGCCGTTCTCGACCACGTTGCCCGTGAAGGTCGAGTTGATGATGCCGCCCTCGAACAGCCGACGCCCGATGTCGAGCACGTTGTTGGCGATGATCGCGCCGCGGAAGCTCCCCGCGTTCTCCCCCGTCGTCCGGATCGCGGTTCCCATGCTGTGGAAGTGGTTGCCCTCGATCAGCCACTTGCGCATGCCATACGGCAGGAGGTGCACGCCGGTGCCGGAGACGCCGGCCGTGGGCCACGAGATGTCGATGCCGAAATCGCCGACGGCGACCAGGTTGTTCGTGAACACGAGCCCACGACCCACGTGCCTGAGCGCGAGGTAGAACTCGATGAAGGTGCACTCCGTCACAACGAGATCGACGTCGTCGGTGTTCGCGCCCACTCGGTTGGCATCGCGCGCCGACTGCACCGCGACGGTGTTCTTCAGACTGGCCGGCGCCACGAAGCAGAGCCCCCGCAGTGCGGCGAGGGGAGCTCGCATCTCGAGTCCCGTCCCGTCGAAGTCGACATCGATGATCGACACCCGGGAGCTCATGGTGCTCGCACCGGCCAGCACGATGCGGTTGAAGTTGTCGCCCCCGAGTCCTTCGACGTCGGGCACGACCAGCGTGCGCGTGATGCGGTAGGTCCCCGGAGGGAAGAACACGATCTTGTTCGGACGCGTGAGCTGGGCGTCGATGGCCTGCTGGATGGCATCCGTGTCATCAGCGACCCCGTCCCCGACCGCGCCGAACTCCTGCGGGGTCGTTCCCATCAGCGCGTCGGCGGTGGCCTCGGCCGCCGCGGCAGGCTGTGAGGGAGACAGCTGTCCGGCCATGGTGGCACCGAGCGCGGCTATGCCTGCCGCACCCATCACGTGCCGTCTACTGAGCGTTGACATTCCTCGTCCTACTCCTTCGGTCGTTCACGCACCTGCGGTGGTCAGGAACTGCACGGCCGCGGCATGGTGCGGGGATCGCGGCCCCTGGGAAAGCAGTGGGTCGTCCACGTCGCGCATCCACCCGAGCATTGCTGCGGCGAGCTCGTCGCGGATCCTCGCGTTGCGAGGCGACGCGGCGATGTCGAGCTCTTCGCCGGGATCGACCTCGAGGTCGTAGAGCTCGACGAGCGGACTGGTGCGCATGCCGCCCTTCGTCAGGTCACGCACCGAACTGCGCCGCAGCCACGACTGGGTGGCATCCATCGGGTTGGGGGCGTTGTCGAAGTTGACGATGAGCTTGTACTTGTCGGAGCGCACCGAGCGTCGGGGGCTGTAGTAGTCGTGATAGGTCAGCTGCCCGAAGACGTGCGGGTGCGCGGTCGCCGCCGACTCGACCACCGGCACGAGACTCGTGCCGTCGGGGTCGTCGTCGGGTCGGAGGCCGAGCAGCCCGAGCGCGGTGGGCCGCACGTCGAGGTGGCTCACGAGTCCACCGACGCGAACTCCGCTCCACGCATGTCTGCCGGGCGCGTGCACGATGAGAGCGACCTCCAGTCCCGGGTCGTAGAGGGTGCACTTCGCACGTGGCAGCGCGAGCCCGTGATCCGTGGTGAAGACGACGATCGTCTCGTCGGCGAGTCCGAGTCTCTCGACAGCGTCCAGCACCCGGCCGACGTGCTCATCCAGATAGCGCACCGCCCCTTGCAGCTCGGCGATCTCGGCGCGGGCGCCGTCGTCGTCGCGAAGGTAGCCCGGCACCCCGTGGCCACGCGAGGAGTCGGGCTCGATGTAGCCGCCGAGGAATCCCATGACGCCGGGCTCGTCCCGCGGGTCCGGCGCGCGATGGGGCTCGAAGAATCCGACCTGCAGATAGAAGGGCCGGGAATCACCGGCGTACCGGGACAGAGCGTCGATCGCACGGTCGCCCACGACGATTCCTGACCGCTCCGAGCGCGAACCTCCCGCGCCGGTCGACTCCACATGGTCGAATCCCAGGCGTTGCGCCACGACATCCTCGTCGAGCACCCGTGACTCGTGCTGCACCCCGATCAGGTGGGTGCGGAATCCCTCGCGCTTCAGCCGTGTCGCGAGGTGCGACGACGGATCGGCGAGATCCCAGTCGAACGGCGAGTGAGTGAGGCCGAGCACGCCGTTGCGCTGCGGGTAGGTCCCGGTGAAGAGGGAAGCGCGCGCCGGGCTGCATTGCGGCGAGGTGGCGAACGCGTCGTCGAAGACCGCCGACCGTGCGGCGAGCGCGTCGAGGTTCGGCGTCGACACGGTCTGCACTCCGTACGCGCCGAGGAAGCGTCCCAAGTCATGGCAGTGGAGGATGAGGAGGTTCTGATGGATGCCGCGGCCCGCTGTCATGCGGATGCCTCCCCGTCCGTCGCCCCGCCCGCACCTGCCCGTACGATCTCGGCGCGCACGCGCCCGAGACCCTCGATCTCGCCGGCGACGACGCCTCCGCTCACCGGCAGTCGCAGCGTGGCGGCCGTGCGGCCGAGCAGGATCACGTCGCCGGGAAACAGCGTCGTCACCGCCGAGATCGTGGCGAGCATCTCAGCTGCGCCGTCTAGGTAATCGTCGGTGGAGCCGGAGACGGACTCGTCGCCCGCGTCCAGACGCATGCGACGCCCGCGCCATCTGCCGGATTGCGGCTCGAGCGCACCGATCACGTTGAAGCCGTCGCCCCACCGGCCGTACACGGCGGGGATGTGCCGTTCGCCGAGCCGGGCGGGTTCGGCAACGGCGTCGCCGAACGACTCGTCGCACAGCGACACGACTGGCGAGAGGCCGGCGATGTACGACTCCGCATCGTCCGGGTCGACGTCCGACGCGAGCCGGCCGATGATCGCCGCGAGCTCGATCGTCACCTCGACGACCGTCGCGCGAGCAGGCAGCACCACGCGCGATCCGTCTGCCCCGAGAGAGCTCGCCGGTCCGGTGAAGAAGCGAGGGACCTGCAGTCGCGGCAGACCTTCGCCCGGCGCGCCGATGTGATTGCCGAAGGCCGTGAACACATGCCGGGCATCGTCGGGATGCCAGGTGGCGGCGTCCGTCGGCGGTTCCTGCGCCGCGCGCCTGATCGCGTAGGACGGATGCCGGTCGAACGGCACGCGCTCACCGACCGGCACCACCTGGACGGGGTTGCGCAGGACGCCCAGCTGCTCGATTTCCGATTCGAGCACGACCTCGCGGCGCTCGACGACCTCACGCGGGATCGCCAGCCCGTCGACGCCCATGGTGCCGAGATGGAGGATGTCGCCGGGATGCAGCGTGGCGAACGAGGAGTACCACTGGATGACCCGTTCGACCCCGAGGATCGTCGCCGAAGTGTGCGCACGGTCGCGCTGGCGCCCGTCCTGCCGCGTGTACACGAGCAGGTCGTACGGATCGCCGACCTCGTCCTTCGTGACGAGAAAGGGCCCCACCGGGCACAGCGTGTCGGCGATCTTCCCGCCCCAAGACGCCGTGGCCTGGAAGAACCAATCACCGTACTCGGCGGGCAGGCTGTAGCCGCGCCCCGCGTTCCCCGGCACTCGGCCGTAGTAGTACGTGCCCGCCACGTCGGTCACATTCGTATAGCCGGCGACATGGCGCATCGCCTCGTTCAGCGGGATCTCCCGCCCTCCCCGGCCGATGATCACCCCGAGCTCGACATTGAACGACATGAGCGGATCGTGATGTCCGTTGCGCATGAGCACGGCGGCTCCCGCGCCCACGACACTCCCCTGCGGGCGCTGGTGCGCCACGGGGAACAGGTTCAGATGCTCGATGCGCGGATTGGCTCGGGCGAAGGACGGCGAGTTGGTGACGAGCCCGAGGCACAGCCGCGGGCGCGGGATGGGCGCGAGCAGCTCGACGTCGGCGACCGCGTGCGAGATCGTGTCGAGGATCGTGGCATCGGACTGGGAGGCGAACCGCGCCAGGAAGCGCTCCAGCCGGTCGAGCACGGCCATTCCCTCATCGCCGAGCGCGAGGAATTCCGCGAGCGTGCCGGGCCACGTGCCCAGGAAGCTCGGCCGGCTCGCCGCATAGCCGCTCGTCCCGCCTCCGCTCCCGGCGAGCGCCGCCTCGGCAAGGCCGGGTTCGACGATGCGCAGCTCCGCGGTGACGGGGTCCGCCCACACGAATCCCCACTGTTCGGAGTTCTCGTGCAGGAATGTCGCGAGCTTCACTGAGCTCCTTCGCTCGTGGTTTGATCACTTCATCGTTTCGTATTAGTGATTGGCAGGGTAACGGCATCCAGAACCGCCTTGCAAGGGGAGATCGCGACCGAAGTTTGGCCAGGAATCGACGCTTGACGCCTTCGAAGGGGCTCATATACAGTCGGGAACGCCCATTTCCTAATACGTAACGGAGCGTTCAGTTGGGGACACGACAGGGAAGCCGCCGTCCGACACAGGTCGAGATCGCGCGTCGTGCCGGGGTGTCGCAGGCGACGGTGTCGCTCGTCATCAACGGCCACGGCTCGCAGGTGTCGGCCGATCGCCGCGAGGCCGTGCTGGCCGTCATCGCGGAGCTCGGGTACACCGTGAACACCGCGGCGCGCAGCCTTCGCGGCAAGGGGAACCGCATCCTCGGCCTCTACACGTTCGAGCCGGTGTTCCCGGTGAGCGAGCGGGACTTCTACTTCCCGTTCCTCCAAGGGGTCGAGGCCGAGGCTGCACTGCTGGGCTACGACATGCTGCTCTTCACGTCGGCCGGCGGATCGACGGAGCGCAGCATCTACGCCGGAGGGTCCAACCGCCTGCTCAAGTCGGACGGATGCGTCCTTCTCGGTCGCCACCTCGCGCGTGACGAGCTCGCGCGGCTCTCACGCGAGGACTTCCCCTACGTCTTCATCGGCCGACGCGAAGTCGAGGGGGTCCGCCTCTCGTACGTCGGTGCCGACTATGCGAACGCCACGAAGACGATGGTGCAGCGGCTCGCCGCGATGGGCCACAGCCGCATCCTGCTGGTGCGCCGCGCGGAGGGGGCGGAGCCCGGCCTCGACCGTGCCGCCGGTCATCGCGCAGGCCTCGAAGCAGCCGGCCTGCCCTTCACGCCCGACCTGGTGCACCAGGTCGGAGACGGGTCCGAGATCGATGCCGAACTGCTGCGCTCGTGGACGGATGCCGGAATCACCGCGATCCTCGTAGAGCCGCGCGAGGCCGATGGCATCGGCCGCGCACTCGAGCTCGCCGCAGCGAGCGCCGGCATCCGCATCCCCACCGATCTGTCGGTGGCCTTCCTCGGTGAAGCGCCGGGGTCGACGCCCACGCGGATCTGGACCGGGCTCGCGCTGCCGCGGGCGGAGATGGGGCAGGAAGCCGTCCGGATGCTCATCACCCTCCTCGAGGACCGCGATGCCGGGCCGTTGCAGAAGCTCCTGCCCTGCGAGCCGGTCGACGGGAACTCGATCGCCCTCGCCTCGTCCGTCTCGGTGCACACGTGACCCGATACATGCTCAGGGCCGTGGGAAGCGGACTGTTCATCATCTGGGGCGCCGTCACGCTCGTGTTCATCATCGTCCGCATGGTGCCTGGCGACCAGGCGACGATCCTGCTCGGACCCGATGCGACCACCGAGGAAGTCGAGGCCCTGCGGGAGGAGCTCGGCCTGAACGCGCCGCTGCTGGTGCAGTACGGGCTGTATCTGGTCAATGTGCTGCAGCTCGACTTCGGCGACTCCTATCGCTTCGGCCAGCCTGCACTGGAGCTCGTCATGAGCCGGCTTCCGGCCACCATCGAGCTCACCCTCGCAGCGACCGCCATCGCGCTGTTCGGTCTCGTGCTGGGCGCGCTCGCCGGGTCTCGCCCCGGCTCACTGCGCGACCGGGGGATCTCCGGCCTCGCCCTCACGCTGCAGGCGATGCCGACGTTCTGGGTCGGCATCATGCTCATCCTGCTGTTCTCCCTCGAGCTGCAGGTGCTGCCGAGCTCGGGCACCGGCAGCTGGGCCCACCTCGTACTGCCGGCGGTGACGCTCGCCGCGCCTTTCATCGCGCTGCTCACCCGTATCGCGAGGAGCAGCGTCGTGGAGACGATGTCGGAGGGGTACGTGCAGACCGCTCGCTCCAAGGGGCTCTCCGAGCGTCGCGTGCTCACCGGTCACGTGATGCGCAACTCCTCGATCCCGATCGTCACGATCTTCGGCCTGCAGGTCGGCGCACTGCTCGGCGGTGCCGTCATCGTCGAGAACGTGTTCGCGTGGCCGGGACTGGGCACACTCCTCGTGTCGGCCGTGTCGAATCGCGACTACGCGATCGTCCAGGCAGGGACTCTGGTCGCCGCGACGATCGTCGTGATCCTCAATCTCACCGTCGACCTGCTCTACGCGCAGCTCGACCCGCGGATCCGGCTGGTGCGCTCATGACCGCCATCTCACTGACCAGCGTCTTCGCGGGCCGCGGACGCCGACTGAGCGCGACCGCCGGCATGATTCCGCTCGCGATCATCGGCATGTACGTGCTCGTGGCCCTCATCGGACCGCTCGTGATCTCGTACGATCCCGTCTTCACCTCGGTCGGCGACCGTCTGCTGCCGCCCGGGTCTGTCGGCGCCGACGGCGCCTTCTACCCGCTCGGCACGGACGGTCTCGGCCGCGACATGGTCGGCCAGCTCGTGTACGGCACCCGCACCTCCCTCATCATCGGCACGTGCGTCGTCGTCATCTCAGGGTTCGTCGGCGTGCTGTTGGGCACCATCGCCGGCTACTTCAGCGGCTGGGTCGACGTCGCGGTGTCGCGCCTGATCGACGTGCTGCTCGCGTTTCCCGGCATCCTGCTCGCCATCATCATCACGGGCGTCTTCGAGCGCAGCATGCTCGTCGTGATCATCGCCCTCTCTGTGGCGAACTGGATCGGCTTCGCGAGGCTCTCTCGCGGGCTCGGCCTCTCATTGCGCGAACGCCCCTGGGTCGATGCCGCACGGCTCATCGGAGTGCGCACGCCACTTCTCCTGGGCCGGCACATCGCACCGTTCGTCCTCGGCCCGATCGTCGCGCTCGCCACCACCGAGTTCGCCGGCGCGGTGCTCGCCGAAGCAGGGCTCAGCTTCCTGGGCCTGGGGCTGCCACCCTCCTCGGTGTCGTGGGGGCAGACCATCGCCGAAGGACGTACATACCTCGGCAGCGCCTGGTGGATCTCGACCTTTCCCGGCATCGCCCTGAGCGGACTCGTCATCTGCGCAGGGCTGCTCGGAGACCGGCTCACCGCTCGCTTCACCAGCGGTGATCACAGATGAACCCGACAACGAAGTCACGCAAGGAGAAGAAGAGAATGCACAGCACAAGAACCGCACTCTCCGTGGTGGGCGCGGCGATCGCCGTCCTCGCTCTCGCGGGGTGCACCACCACCACAACCACCGGGTCCCCCGACACATCGGAAGCGCCACTCGCCGAGGAACAGGAGCTCATCGTCGGCGTGCAGTTCCCGATCGAGGGCCTGGACCCGCACGGCGCCCTGTCGCAGGACGGCGGAACCGGCCTCGCGGCAGAGGCGATCTTCAGCAACCTGCTCAAGACGACAGGGGCAGGCGAGTTCGAGGGCGAACTCGCGGAGTCGTGGGAGTCCAACGAGGACGCGAGCGAATGGACGTTCACACTCCGCGACGACATCGTGTTCTCGGACGAGACGCCCGTGACGTCGGAGGACGTCGTGGCATCGTTCGAGCGGCTCCTGGCGCTTGCCGGGCCGCTCGCCGGCAACTTCAAGGACTACACGGTCGCGGCTCCGGATGAGACCACCGTCGTCTTCACTCCCCCGGCCTCGGACGCCGCGCTGCTCGGCAAGCTGGTCAACTTCGTCGTCACCCCCGCCGACGTCGACGAGGCGAGCTTCAGCGAGCCGGTCGGATCCGGAGCCTTCATGGTGGACGAGTTCGTGCCCGGATCGTCGCTCCGGCTCGTACCCAACCCGAACTACTGGGACGGGGTGCCGACCCTCGAGTCGCTCGAGATGCGCACGATCCCCGAGCTCGCGGCGCGCATCACAGCGCTGCAGACCGGAGAGATCCAAGCCGCGTGGGGAATGCCCGACGATCAGGTCACCATGCTCCGTGAGGACAGCGGACTCGTCGTCGAGACCATCCCCAGCGCCGCGGTCCTCACGATGTGGATGAACAGCTCGACGCCGGCACTCGCCGACGCCGAGGTGCGCCGGGCCCTGTGGCAGGCGGTCGATTTCGAGACGATCATCGCCAGCCTCTTCCCCGAGACAGGCAGCCTCGCCGACTCGCCGGTGGCACCGAATGTCCTCGGCTACGCGCCGCAGGAGGCAGTTGGGTTCGACCCCGAGGCGGCGAAGGCCGCCCTGGACGAGGCCGGGTTCGACTACTCGACCGTCCTGCGCTTCCAGTACTCGCAGCCGCAGTTCGCCGAAGTCACGAAGGCCGTCGCCTCCGACCTCGCCGAGATCGGAGTGCAGGTCGAAGTGCTCGAGAAGGAACAGGCGGTGTTCCTCGAGGACCTCCTCGCGCTGAACTGGGACATCAACATCCAGCAGCTCGGCTCGGCGGGCTTCGACGCCGCGACCAACCTCGGACGCCTGTACACCTGCGCCGCCAACCGCATGGGCTACTGCAACCCGGACCTCGACGAGCTCCTGGCCGCTGCAGGATCGACCGGTGATGTGGAGGAGCGCGAAGCGCTCTACGCCGACGCGATCGAGATCATCTGGAACGACGCCGTGGGCATGTACCCGATGTTCGTGGAGACGGCGTACGCGTGGCAGAGCAACGTGCAGGGTTTCGAGCCGGCGCCGGACGGCCGCGTCGACTTCTCCGGCGTCTCGATCGCAGCCGAGTAGGAACGGGGATCGTCGATGACAGATGCACGGAGCACCGAACCGCCGCTGCTGGAGGTCGAGAACCTGACGGTCGACGTCCCCGGAGCGGAAGGTCCCGTGCGCATCATCGACGACGTCTCGTTCTCGATGCAGGCGGGCAACACGACCGGTCTGATCGGGGAGTCCGGGAGCGGCAAGACGATGACGGCCATGGCCGTCCTCGGGCTGCTGCCTCCCGGCTCCACGACCGGCGGCCGCATCCGCTTCCGTGGTCGGGACCTGCTGACCATGAACGAGGACGAACGGCGCAAGGTCCGCGGTCGTGAGATCTCGATGATCTTCCAGGACCCCCTCGCAGCCCTGAATCCGACGCAGCGCATCGGCAAGCAGGTGGGCGAGATCCTGCGCGCGAACGGGTCGAGCCGCACCGAGGCCCAGCAAACCGCGGTCGCACTCCTCGACCGGGCGGGGATCCCCGATCCCGCCGCTCGCGCGAACGACTACCCCCACCAGTTCTCGGGCGGCATGCGCCAGCGGGCGATGGTCGCGCTCGCACTCGCCGGCACACCGCAGCTGATCCTCGCGGACGAGCCGACGACCGCACTCGACGTCACGGTGCAGGCGCGCATCCTCGACCTGCTGCGCTCGCTGCGGGACAACGAGGGGACTGCGATGCTCCTGGTCAGTCACGATCTGCGCGTCATGGCGCACGTCGCGGACCACCTCGTCGTGATGTATGCCGGCAGGGTGGCCGAGCGTGGCCCGGCGCGCGAGCTCTTGCGGCGGCCACGGCATCCCTATACCCGCGCCCTCGTGCGCAGCGTTCCCTCTGTCAGCGCGAAGAGCGCGATCGCCGATCCGCTTCCCGGTGCACCCGCCAATCCGCGCGCTCGTCCCACCGGCTGCGCCTTCCACCCCCGATGCCCGATGGCACGCGACATCTGCCGCGACGTGGATCCGGCGCTGATCGAAGTCGGACCCGGCCGCCGCAGCGCGTGTCACTTCGCCGAGGAGGTCCCGGCATGAACGGCGATCTGCTCGAGGTCCGCGACCTCGTCGTCGACTTCAGCCGCAAACGTCGCGAGAAGCCTGGTAAGCCGCCTGCTCCCCGGGCCGTCGATGACGTCTCGTTCACCCTCGGTGGTAACGAGACTCTCGCGCTGGTCGGCGAGTCCGGTTCGGGAAAGACCACCGTCGCCCGCTGCGTCGTAGGCCTGCAGCGCCCGCAAGAGGGCACGATGATGTTCGGCGGCGCGCCGCTCGACGTGGTCTCGCGCCGCCCCGCCGCACTCAAGCGCGAGCTTCAGATGGTGTTCCAAGACCCGCGCTCATCGTTGAACCCCCGCATGAGCGTGCGCGCGATCATCAACGAGGTATGGCGCACGAACCGCTCGATCGCACCCGCTCGAGATCGCGAGAAGGCCCTCGCCGCGCTGCTGGACGATGTCGGTCTCGACTCAGGCGTCGCCGACCGCCGGCCCTCCGCGCTGTCGGGCGGACAGTGTCAGCGGGTCAGCATCGCTCGGGCCCTTGCGATGAAGCCGCGCCTGCTCGTGTGCGACGAGGCGGTCTCAGCCCTCGACGTCTCGGTGCAGGCTCAGATCCTGCGTCTGCTGGTGGATCTCAAGCAGGAGCACGGGCTGTCGATGCTGTTCATCTCGCACGACCTCGGAGTCGTGCGGCAGATCGCAGACCGCGTCGTGGTCATGCGCCACGGCGAGCTGGTCGAATCCGGCGACGCCGCGCAGATCTTCGGCGCCCCGCAGCACGAGTACACGCGGAACCTCCTGGCCGCCGCGCTGGATCTGTCCGGCGCGGAGGCATCAGCGGATGCCGCGACATGAGCACGATGAAAGGGAGAGCGTTGACTGAAGTCGGGGTCGAGACGTGCGACGTGATGATCGTCGGAGGAGGGCTCGGAGGGGTGGCGGCGGGCTTGAGCGCCGTGCGCAGCGGGCTTCGCGTGATCATCAGCGAAGAGACCGACTGGGTCGGCGGTCAGCTGACCAGCCAGGGGGTGCCCCCGGACGAGCATCCGTGGATCGAGCGATTCGGGGCTACGCGCACGTACCGCGCCCTGCGTGACAGCATCCGCGAGCACTATCGACGCTGGTATCCGCTCACGGCCGAGGCGATGGGCGACCCCGAGCTCAATCCCGGCCGCGGGCGGGTCAGCCGGCTCTGTCACGAACCGCGGGTCGCGGCATCCGTCCTCGAGTCCCTGCTCTCGCCCTACCTCACGTCCGGGCGGCTGCGCATCCTGTACAACCACGTCCCGGTGGCCTCCGACACCGACGGAGACGAGGTCACCGCCGTCACCCTGAGCGGTCCCCGCGGCGACGTCACGGTCACGGCGCGGTACTTCCTGGACGCGACCGAACTGGGCGACCTGCTTCCCCTCACGGGCACGGAGTTCGTCACGGGATTCGAGTCGCGCGCAGAGACGGGCGAGCCGAGCGCGTCCGACGAGTCACAGCCCGACAACATGCAGGCGTTCTCGTGGGTGTTCGCGCTCGAGTACCGCGAGGGCGAGGACCATACGATCGAGCGACCCGCCTGCTACGACTACTGGCGCTCGTATCGCCCCGACTACTGGCCGGGTCCACTGCTCGGTCTCACCGCGCCGGACCCGCGCACGCTCGAGCCGCTGGAGCGGCGCTTCGTGCCGCACGAGAAGGCCGCCGAGGTGGTCGCCGATCAGAGCGTCGATCCCGGTGACCGCGAACTGTGGGCCTTCCGCCGCATCGTCTCTCGCGATGTCTTCGAGCCCGGGTTCTGCGACAGCGAGGTGACGATCGTCAACTGGCCGATGATCGACTACCTGGACGGAAGCCTCATCGGGGTGAGCGACGACGAGAAGCAGCGCCACCTCGACGGCAGCCGCGAGCTTGCCCGGAGCATGCTCTATTGGCTGCAGACCGAAGTGCCGCGTCCCGATGGCGGCCGCGGCTGGCCGGGGCTGCGGCTGCGACCTGACGTCATGGGCACGCCGGACGGCTTCGCGAAGGCGCCGTACATCCGGGAGTCCCGCCGGATCCGCGCCGAGTACACGGTCGTCGAGCAGGACCTCTCGTTCGCGGTCCGGGGCGACGCAGGTTCCGTCGACTACGCCGACAGCGTGGGCATCGGCATGTACCGCATCGATCTGCACCCCTCCACCGGGGGCGACAACTACATCGACGTCGCGAGCTGCCCGTTCCAGATCCCTCTCGGAGCGCTCATCCCCCAGCGGGTGACCAACCTGCTTCCCGCCGGCAAGAACATCGGCACGACCCACATCACCAACGGCTGCTTCCGCCTTCACCCGGTGGAGTGGAACGTCGGCGAGGTGGCGGGCCTTCTCGCGGCCCACTGCCTCGAACGCGGCCTCACGCCTTCCGGCGTGCGCAACGACGACGGGGAGCTCGCGGACTTCCAGGCGCGGCTCGTCGCGGCGGGCATCGAGCTCGCGTGGCCCGATCTGCCGGAAGTGCGCCCCTACTGATGAACGGCGTCGAACTGCTCGATGGCCTGGTCGTCCCGCTCGTGACGGGCCTGGACGAGAACGGCATGCCGGATGCCTCGGCCAGCACGCGGCTGCTGGACGCGATGGCCCGCACCGGCGTCACGAAGCTCATGCTGCTCGGGAGCAACGGCGAGGGGCCGCTGCTCGCCACGAGCAGCCTGTCGCGCTACGTCGCCGAGATGGTCGCCGCCTGGCGCGAACGCGTGCCGGCCGGGGTGGTCGTCGTCAATGCGACGGCGCCCGCGACGACGGAGGCGCTGGAGCGCGGCACGATCGCGGTCGATGCGGGGGCGGACGCGGTCGCCCTGTGTCCTCCCTTCTACTTCCGGCATCGGGACGACGAGATCCTCGACCACTACCGTCGGTTCGAAAGGCTCGGCATCCCGGTCATCGTCTACAACCTCCCCCGCTACACGAACGAGATGAGCCCGGCCGTCATCGAGCAACTTCCGGCCCTTGCTCACGTCGTCGGGGTGAAGGACAGCTCCGGCGATCTCGAGACGCTCACGCGGTTCCTGGCCCTCAAGGAGTCGCGTCCCGACTTCGGCGTCAGTCAGGGCGGCGAGACCGCACTCGTGGCGGGACTGCGTCTCGGTGCCGACGGCATCGTGCCCGGCACCGGGAACGTCGCGCCTGAACTGGCGCTCCGGATCGTCGCCGCCCTCCGCACGGGCGACGACGCCGCCGCCGACGAGGCGCAGCGGATCACGACGGTGCTCACCGGGTTGCACGGCATCCGGCCGGGCGTGCCCGCGGTGAAGGCGATCCTCGACCTCCTCGGCCTGCTGCCGCCCCACGTGGCCCCGCCGCTGGCGGCGTGCACGGCATCCGAGAGGAGTGCGCTCGAAGCGTTCATCGCGCCGCACCGCTCGGTTCTCCTCGACGGCGGCGGAACGCCTTCATGACGGCTCCGAACATCGTCGTCATCCTCGCCGACGACCTCGGATTCTCGGATGCCGGGGCGTTCGGTGGCGAGATCGAGACCCCGAACCTGGATCGGCTCGCTGCGACGGGGGTGCGCATGAGCGCGTTCTACGCGACTCCCCGCTGCAGCCCGTCGCGCGCGGCGCTGCTGACGGGCCGCGAGTCCCACTCGGTCGGTATCGGCATCCTCACCACGGACGACCGTCCCCACGGGTACGCGGGATCACTCAGCGTCGACGCGCCGACGATCGCCGAACGGCTGAAGGCTCGGGGATACGCCACAGCCCTGGTCGGGAAGTGGCATCTGTCCTCCGACATCTCGACGCCGAACGAGACGTGGCCGACCCATCGCGGATTCGACGAGTTCTACGGCATCCTCCCCGGCGCATCCAGCTATTACCGGCCTCCGCTGTACGACGGGGAGCGGAGGCTGGACGAAGAGACGACGGCCGACTACTACCTCACCGACGACCTCTCCCACCGTGCCGCGGATTTCGTCGCGCGATCGGCGCAGCGGGGGACGCCGTTCTTCCTGTACCTCTCTTACACGGCACCGCACTGGCCGCTGCACGCGCCCGAGGCGGATGTCGCGAGGTACCGAGAGCGGTACCGGGGCGGCTGGGATCGGCTGCGAGAAGAGCGGGCGGAGCGGCTTCACGAGCTCGGGATCGCACGACTGATCGAGTCCGCCCCCGACCCGGACGTGGCGCGGTGGACGGATGCTGCGGACCCCGAGTGGGAGAGCGAACGCATGGCCGTCTATGCGGCGCAGGTCGAGATCATGGACCGCGGCATCGGCACCCTGATCGCGGCGCTCGACGCCCATGGCGTGCGTGACGACACGCTGATCGTCTTCTGCTCCGACAACGGAGCCTGTGCCGAAGAGCTTCCGTTCTCGGAGCGCCGCATGAACCCCGACATCTGCCCGCCGTTCACGCGCGACGGCGTCGAGGTCATGGTCGGGAACGAGCCGGGCATCCGCCCGGGCCCGGAAGCGGGCTATTCCAGCTACGGACGGCCGTGGGCGCATCTGTCGAACGCTCCGTTCCGGCTCTACAAGCGCTGGGTGCACGAGGGCGGTATCGCGTCCCCGTTCATCGTCCACTGGCCCGGCGGCGGCATCGCCGGCGGCGAGATCGCGCACGCACCCGCGCACATCGTCGACATCGTTCCCAGCATCCTCGATGCCGTCGACGAACCGGGCGACGGCCCCGGGGTGAGTCTCCTCGAGCTGTGGCGGCAGCCCGGGTCCGGGGACGCTCCGGCGGAGCGCACCCTCTGCTGGGAGCACATGGGCAACGCCGCCGCGCGCCGCGGGCGCTTCAAGCTCGTCCGTGAGTCCGGCCGGCCCTGGGGGCTGTACGACATCGAGGCCGATCGCGGCGAGACGGCCGACGTCGCTGCCGAGCACCCCGACGTCGTCGCCGATCTCGAGGCCGCGTGGCAGCGGTGGGCGGAAGCGAACGGGGTGATCCCCTGGGAGCGCGTGCTCGAGGACTTCCGGCAGCGGGGTCGGGCGGTGCCTCAGTGAGCGGCGCGTCCGTGCACGTCCTCGTGCTCCCAGGCGGCAGCTATGCGACACACGCGGAGCGCTCGTCGGAGCCGATCGTCGATTGGCTGGCGTCGATCGGGGTGTCGGCATCCGTCTTCCGCTACCCGCTGATGACGCGGCATCCGGGTCCCCTGCTCGCGATTCGGGCAGAGATCCGAAGCCGTCGCGCGGCCGGTGTGGACACCGTGGGCTTGATGGGGTTCTCGGCAGGCGGGCACGCGGCGGGACTCGCCGCCTACGCACCGCACGGCGAGCGCGACGAGGTGCCCGACTTCGTGGCGCTCGCGTACCCCGTCGTGTCCATGGAGCTCGGCTCGCACGGTACATCACGCATCAATCTGCTCGGCGAGGACGCCGACGCCGCGCTGCGCGTAGCGACGTCGCTGGACCGTCTGGTGTCCCCCGGCGCGCCGCCTTCGTTCTTCTGGCATACCGTGGGCGACACCGTCGTGCCTGTCGAGCATGCCTACCTACTCGGCTCAGCGCTCGCGCGCTCGGGTGTTCCGCACGAGGCGCACATCTTCGAGCGGGGCAATCATGCCCTCGGACTCGCCCGCGATGCCGGCCCCGCCTCGGCCTGGACGGCCCTATGCCGATCGTGGCTGCGCTCCTACGAATGGGCGCCGTAGCACCGGCACGTACGGCCCCGCCGGGCAGCACTGACTGGCGACGTCCGCACCCACGCGTTCAGGGTGGTGACGGATGCCGCCGCTGGCGCGGTACCCGCCCCCGCCGTCATCGCGACCCAACCCACAGGTGACAGCCACCGGACGGCTCAGCCGAGCGCGACGAAGCGAGCCGTGGCACCGCGGAACGTGCTCGCCCGGCCGCCGTCTGCATCGACCGGAGCATCGGTCGAAGCGGGCGGCGGCTCGGAGCGCGGATCGACGAGCCGGCGATGCGCGGCGGGACGATCGCCGCGCGGACGCAGGAGCGCGCCCGCGCGAGCGAGAATCCGGGCTGGAAGGGACGTCATGGCTGCTTCTCGGTGATGGTCGTCGACGACCCGAGCCACAGGCGGGATGGACGGGATGGCGACGGGCTTGCGGTTACGCGGCTTCGGCATGGCTCTGACAATCGATGCAGGCGGCCGCGTACGGGAGTACCTCGAGCCGCGCGGACGCGATCTGCCGACCGCACCGGGTGCAGCGGCCGTACGTGCCCTGGGCGATCCGATTCAGCGCCGCGGTGATCTGCTCGATCGCGACCCGGTGGGATGCCGTCGCCTGGTAGGCGACAGGGTCGACGCTCGGCAGCGCGAATGGTGCGAGTTCCTGGATGAGCGCCAGCCGTTCCTCGAGCTGCCGCTCGAGCTCGCGCTGGAGGCCGGCAACAGGAACGGACTCGGTGACTTCGATGGACATTTGTGCTCCTCGGGTACAAAAAAATCGCCGCATGTGCGACGCGCGGGGTGTCCGGTTCGGACCGATCGAGGTGATCGGTACTACGGGGGCGCGACGCGACGGGTGGGCTGCGGGCGCAGTCCATCCGCGCCGCTCAGCCGGGGCGGCAGCACCTCGTGGCGAGCACCCGCGATATCGACCACGGCCGTCACCACGGAGGCGTCGGTGAGACGCTCCATGCGGTGCGGGCGGGCCATCGTGGTCATGGCCATCACCGTAGCCCGGTTCCAGAAAAAGGCAAGTCAGCGGTTTTTTCCCTGGCGCGAGTCGGCGAGTTGACTTTCCTGGGAAGGCGGCTATGGTCGAGGGTTCACCCGCCAGCCGACCAGGGGAAGCGAGTCGTCATGTCAGGCAGATCACCAAGAGCACGCGGCGCGAAGAAGGTCGCTCAGTCATCACTCAAGGAGAAGCGCGCCGAGAAGCGCGCGAGCGCGGAGTCAAGAGCGTTCATCAAGCCACGCAAAGGCGCGTCCGGTTGACGAACGGCGCGGGCTCCTCGCCGTCCGATCCGCGGGCGACCTACGCCCTCCCGCGCGGCGACATGACGCCGCCCGGCTCCAGACGGACGACGACGTCCGCCGCGTCGATCACCGCTGGATCGTGACTGACGCACACCGCGGCGACGCCGCGATCCACCTCTGCCCGCATCGCGCACATGATCCGCTCCGCGCTGTCGAGGTCGAGGGCGGTCGTCGGCTCGTCGAGCAGCAGTGTCTCGGCACGTCGTGCCAACCCCTGCGCGAGGAGGGTCCGCTGTTGCTGCCCGCCGGACAGAACGCCGAATGCCGCGCGCTTCAGCGCGGTCAGGTCGAGGCGCTCGAGGGCGGCATCCACCGCCTCTCGCGATGCGTGATCCAGGCGGCGCCACGCGCCGACCCGGCCCCACGCTCCCACCGTGACGACGTCGTGCACGGTGAGCGGCAGCGTCGGCGAGATCGCCGTGCGCTGCGGCACGAAGGCCCGTGAAGACGCGCGGATCTCGACGCTGCCCGCACGCGGCGTGATCGTTCCCGCGAGCACCTCGAGGAGCGTCGACTTGCCCGCCCCGTTCGGTCCCGCGATCACGGTGAGCTCTCCGGCGGCCGCGTCGAAGTCGACGTCGCGCAGGGCAGGAGTCCCGGCGTAGTCCACGCAGACCCCGCGCAGGGAGACGGTGGCGATGGACGAGGTTTCGACAGGCACGATTACAGCTTAAACGATTTTGAGAATCGTTCTCATTAACGCTACCGTCGTCGCTCGTGCCCCTCATCACCGACCCGTTCGCGCTGGAGTTCGTCCAGCGGGCCCTCCTGGGCGGCAGCCTCGTGGCCGTGCTGTGCGGGGTCGTCGGCACGTGGGTCGTCGCTCGCGGCATGGCGTTCCTGGGCGAGGCGCTCGGCCACGGCATGCTCCCCGGGGTCGCCGTGGCGACCCTGCTCGGTGTTCCCGTGCTGCTGGGCGCCGCCTTCAGCGCGGTCGCCATGAGTCTGGGCATCGGGGCCCTGCAGCGGCGCGGCCGGCTCTCGTACGACACCAGCATCGGCATGCTCTTCGTGGCCATGCTCGCTGGGGGTGTGATCGTCATCTCGCACTCGGGAAGCTTCGCCACGGATGCCACGGCGATCCTCTTCGGCGACATCCTGGCGATCTCGCCTGACGATCTCGCGGTGCTCGGGTGGGCGACCGGGATCGCTCTGCTGATCGCCGCGGCCGCTCACCGCTCACTCGTGGCGCTGGCGATCGACGCGCGAGTCGCGGCGGTGCTCGGACTCCGACCGAGGCTTGCTCAGGCGGCGCTGGTCGGCCTCGTCACACTCGCGGTCGTCGCGTCGTACCAGGCCGTCGGCTCGCTCCTCGTGGTGGGCCTGCTCATCGCACCGGCGGTCGCCGCCGGCCACTGGACCCGTCGGCTGCCGTCCGCGATGGCCCTGGCGTGCGTCTTCGGCGTCGCCGCCGTCGTACTCGGCCTGCTGCTGTCGTGGCATGCGGGCACCGCCGCCGGTGCCTCCATCGCCCTGACCGCGATCCTCCTCGCGGCTGCCTCGTGGGCCGGGCGCGCCCTCCATGACCGCACGCGGGCCCCACAGGCGACATACGCGTGACGACAGGCGCGAGTCGCCCAGCCCAGCCCCGCCACCACCCCTCGAAGGAATGAAGTCCCCGTGCTCCCCCGCTCCCCCACGCTCACTGCGATGCTCACCCTCGCCGGGCTCACGCTCGTCGGCTGCGCCGGCGCCGAACCCGCCCCTCCCGCCGCGAGTCCGGCATCCGACGGGCACGGCGCGGTCGACGGCGCGACCGAGATGAGCGAGCCACCGCTCGCCGTGGTGACCATCGACCCGGCCGGCGTGGTGCGTCAGCTCGACCTGCTCGACGAGACCGTCGCCGAGCTCGGCGACGTGCCGGGGACGTCTCAGGCGAGCACCGATGGCCGCTACGTCTTCGCCGACGGCGACGAGGGCGTCTCGGTCGTCGACAGCGGCCGGTGGACGTGGGACCACGTCGACCACTTCCACTACTACCTGGCCGCACCGGCGATGCTGGGCGACGTACCGGGTCACGGGGCGGCCACCGTGGCGACGACGCTGTCTTCCACCACCGGCAGCACCGGTGTCTTCTTCGCCGGCAGCGGCGACGCGGTGCTGCTCGACACCACGGCGATGTCGCGGGGCGAGCTCGTCGAGCGCTTCCGCCTCGAGACCGACCCGCACGACGGCATGGTCGTGCCGATCGGCTCGTACGCGCTCGTGACCCAGCCGCAGGGCGGCGTAGCGGCATCCGTGTCGGTCCTGGATGAGGACGGGATGCCGGTGCCCGGCGCCACCGCCGACTGCGTCGATGCGCGGGGCACCGTCACGACCCGCGTCGGCGCGGTCATCGGATGCGCCGACGGTGCGCTGCTCGCGACCCTCGTCGACGGCGCGGTCGAGCTCGAGCGGATCCCCTACCCCGACGGGACGACCGCTCCCCCGGCCACGACGCTCGAGGGACGCAGCGGCCGCCCCACCGTCGCCGGGCTCGCAGGCAACGACGCGATCTGGCTGCTCGACACCCGCGAGCGCACCTGGACGCTGCTCCCCGTCGACCGGCCGATCGTGCAGGCGACCGCGATCGACGACGACGCCCAGCACGTGCTCGCGCTCGCGGCGGACGGACGGGTGCTCGTGATCGACGGCGCCACCGGGACGCTCCTCTCGCAGACCGAATCGCTGGTCGCCGAGTCGCTGGCGACGGATGCCGGCCGTCCGACCCTCGTCGCCGATCAGCCCCGCGCCTACCTCAACGGGCCTGCGGAGCACGTCGTCTACGAGATCGACTTCGCCGACGCCGCCCGCATCTCGAGGACGTTCGAGACGCCGACTCAGCCCGCCCTGCTCGCGGAGACCGGCCGATGATCCGCCGACGCCCCGCAGCATTCGCCACATTGCTGACGGCTGCGCTCGCGGCATCCGTCCTCTCCGCCTGCGCACCGGCCGCCGGCGATCGCCCGCTCGTCGTGGTGTCGACGAACATCCTCGGTGACGTCGTGGACGAGCTCGTGGGCGACGAGGTCGAGGTGATGACGCTCATGCGGCCGGATGCCGATCCGCATTCGTTCGAGATCTCGGCACAGGATGCCGCGCGCCTGCGCACCGCCGACCTGCTGGTGTCGAACGGGCTGGGCCTCGAAGAAGGGCTGCAGCAGCATCTCGACGCCGCCGTGGCCGAGGAGGTCGACAGCTTCGTCGCAGGTGAGTCGATGCACGCGCTCGAGTACACGACCGGGGATACCGTCGGCACCCTCGACCCGCACTTCTGGACCGACCCTGCCCGCATGATCGATGTGGTCGAGGCGCTCGCCCCTCGCCTGTCCGAGCTTCCGGGGGTGGATGAAGCCGTCGTCGACGCGCACGTCGACGCCTACCTCGCTGAGCTGCGGCGCCTCGACGACGACATGGCGGCGGCGTTCGAGACCATTCCGGCACAGCGCCGCGCGCTCGTCACCAACCACCACGTGTTCGGGTATCTCGCGGAGCGCTTCGGCTTCCGCATCGTGGGCGCCGCGATCCCGGGCGGCACGACCCTCGCCGCGCCAAGCGCCTCCGACCTCGCCGACCTCGTCTCGGCGATCGAAGAGAACGGCGTGCCCGCCGTCTTCGCCGAGTCCTCATCACCGGACCGCCTGATGCACGCCCTCGCGCAGGAGACCGACATGCACGTCGAGGTCATCGAGCTCTACACCGAGTCGCTCACCGCCGAGGGCGGCGGCGCCGAGGACTACCTGACCATGATGCGCGAGAACACGCAGCGCATCGTCACCGGGCTCGCGCAATGAGCCCCCACCCAGAAAGAGGAACACCCATGCGCACACGCACGCTGCGTCGCGCCGGCTTGATCGCGGTCTCCGCCGGTGCCGTCGCGACACTCGCGGCCTGTTCGTCGGCACCATCCGCGTCCGTCGGCACCGGCGCGGAGACGCCCTCGGCCACCGAAGCCGGGTCGCGGATCGCCGTTTCATACGAGGGCGGCATCCTCCTGCTCGACGGCGAGAGCCTCGAGCCGGTCGACGACTACTCCGCCGAGGACTTCACCCGGCTCAACCCGGCCGGCGACGGACGCCACGTGCTCGTCACGATGAGCGAGGGCTTCCAGGTGCTCGACACCGCGGCGGGAACCACTGACGAGCCTGAGCTCACGGATCTGATCTTCGATGCCGACGCCCCCGGCCACGTCGTCCGCCACGGCGGCAAGACGATCCTCTACGCCGATGGCACGAGCGACACGACGATCTTCGACACCGATGCGCTGCTCTCCGCCTCGGGTGAGCTGCCCGAGACCGAGACGGTTCCCGGCGTGGAGTCCCACCACGGCGTCTCCGTGGTGCTCGAGGACGGCACCTTCCTCACGACGGTCGGCAATGCCGACGGGCGCACAGGCATCTCCGCGAGCGACGAATCCGGCGCCGTGATCGCCACGAGCGACGCCTGCCCCGGGGTGCACGGCGAGGGGACCGCGGCCGACGAAGCCGTCGTCTTCGGCTGCGAGAACGGCGCGCTGCTGTACCGCGAGGGCGAGATCCTCAAGCTCGACGCCCCCGACCAGCCGTACGGCCGCATGGGCAATGCGTACGTGAGCGAGACGAGCCCGCTCGTCGTCGGCGACTACAAGAACGACCCGGATGCCGAGGGCTACCTCCTCGGTGCGGTCACCGTCATCGACACCGAGGCCGGCACGCTCGAGGTCGTCGACCTTCCCGAGGGCGTCGAGTACACGTTCCGTGACATCGCCCGCGGACCCGAGGATCTCGCCTACATCGTCGCGACCGACGGATCCGTCCACGTCTTCGACCCCGCCGCCGGCGAGATCGTCGACGCGTTCCCCGTCGTCGAGGCATGGGACGGTCCCGCTGAGTGGCAGGATCCCCACCCCGCGATCGTCGTCGAGGGCGACATCGCCTACGTGACCGAGCCCGCCGCCGACGCGATCCACGCCGTCGATCTCACGACGGGCGAGATCGTGGCCTCGGCCACCCTCGACATCACGCCCAACGAGATCGCCGTCGCCGCCGGCTGAGTGCACAGCGAGGGCGGACCCGGAGGCCCACCCTCCCCCGGTAACGGCAGAAACGACGCGGCCGCCGGGCGAGGAACGATTCCTCTCCCGGCGGCCGCGCCGCTGTCGGTTAGTCGAACGGGTCGAAGTAGGCGACCGTCGCGGCGTCGATGTTGCTGTCGAGTCCGACCGAGTCGAACGCGGTCGTGCTCGCTCCGGTGACGAACACGCGTCGCGAGCCATCGGCTCTCTGGTCGACAGCCACGCCGTTCGCCCCGTCGCTTGCTCCCGTCGCGTCGTAGTTCCCCGACCAGATCTGCTCGCCGGTGCTCATGTCGTACGCGATCGTGACGTAGTCCCAGGCCGTCTCGGCGTTCCGGGACTCGCCGGTGACGACGGCATGGGTGCCGTCCTCGGTCAGCGCGACGTCATAGGCGACGTCGAGCCCGTGGGCGGTGCCGTCGTATCGCATCGCCCACAGCTGCTCGCCGCCGGCCACGTCGTAGGCGACCGTGGCGTAGTCCATGTCGGCTCCGCCTTCCACATTGCCGACCACCACGACCGTGCGACCGTCCGGGCTCACAGCGAGCGACTGCGGCACATCCGTGAGCGCCTCGCCGTACCCGATGGCCCAGCGCTCCGCCCCTGTCGCCAGGTCGTACGCCACGGTCTCCCAGTCGACCTGACGGTCGGTGTTGCTGACGACGCCCGCCACGATCACGGTGTCACCGGTCACGGCGATGTTCTCCGCGATGTCGATCTGGCCTTCCGACCCGTTGCGCAGGACCTGCCAGAGCTGCTCACCGGTGGTGGCGTCGTAAGCGACAGTCCCCCAGTCGGTGAGTCCCGTGCCGTCGCCCTGGCTCTGCCCGGTGATCACGACCGTCGAGCCGTCCTGGCTCACCGCGATACCCCGCGCGTCGTCGGTGCCGCTCACCGGATCGTCGTACCGCGTGACCCAGCGCTGCTCACCGGTCGCCGCGTCGTACGCCACGGTGGCGTAGTCGAGCTGCGGCCCGCCCATGTTCTGGTACCCGGTGACGTAGACGGTCGAGCCGTCCGGGCTGACGACGAGGTCGTTGAGGAAATCACCGGCCTCACCCGGGCCATCGAGACGCGTGGTCCACCGCTTCTCCCCCGTCGCCCCGTCATATGCGACGGTCAGGTAATCGCCACCGCTGGTTCCGGCGACGTAGACGGTGTCGCCGTCGGGGCTGATCCCGAAGCCCGCCGGCTCATCGGAGCCGCCGTCGGACGCATCCCACTGGTCCTCCCAGAGCGCCTCACCGGTCTCGGGGTCGTAGGCAGCGGTGAGGAAGTCGCTCACCAGCCCGCCGGCCGCCGGCGGTCGGCTATAGCCGCTCATGTAGACGCGCTGCCCGTCGGGGTGGACGATAACCTCGTTGCCGGCATCCGATGAGGTCCCGAACTGCCCGCCTGCTCCGTCGTACCGAGCGGCCCAGTCCTCCTCACCCGGCTGCTTCGCCCGCAGCACGATCGGCGACCTCACCGTGTGGCTGCCGTCCGTCCACGAGAGCTGACCCGCGAGATAGTCGAACAGCTCGGTCTCGTCGCCGACCGCGAAGGTCACTGCGTACGACGCGGTCTCCCCCGGCGCGACGGTGAGCGTGCTCGGCTCGACGGTGACGCCGACTCCCGTGAGACCGCTCACCGACGCGGTGTAGGTCGCGGACTCGTCGTCGACGTTGGTCACCGTGCGGGTGACCGTCTGGGTGCCGTCGAGCAGGCCGATGCCGATCGACGGCGTGTTGAGGTCGCTGGGATCCAGCGAGCGCCCGTCCGCCTCGAGGTCGTCACAGGTGGCGGCCGGCACGCTGCGGGTGGAGCCGCACAGGAACGCCAGCCACTCGTCGACACCGCTCTCGTAGACCAGTCCGGGATCGGCCGCACTGGTGGGCTGCACGTGCCCGGCGCCCTGCTTGAAGATCAGGTTCGGGTCGCTCGAGGACTCGCCGTCCAGGACGTCCGACCCGGTGGTCATGAGCGCCGACTTGATCGCCATCGGCGACCACTCGGGGTGCAGGTCCCGCAGCAGGGCGGCGAGTCCCGTGACATGCGGTGCCGACATCGACGTGCCGCTCATCAGGTTGAAGTCCATGCCGCCCTGGCCGGGAGGTGCGACCGCCGCCAGGATGTCCTGTCCGGGCGCGATCACGTCGGGCTTCAGCACATCGCCGTTGCCGGCGACGAGGGGGCCGCGAGATGAGAACGCCGCTGTGTAGGGCGCGGCACCGCCGCTCGCGATGACGGCCTTCTCGATGCTCGCGGTCGCTCCGGCAGTAGCCGCGTAGGCGCTGATGGCGGGCCCTTCGGTGTCGGGCAGGTGCACCGTGGGCACGGAGTGGAAGTCGGCGTTGAGCGAGTTCTCGAACGCGTTCACGAAGATCATGCCGACACCGCCGGCTTCGGCGACCGCGCGCGAAGAGTCGACACGCGCGATGTCGCCGCCGCGTTCGCAGAGCACGATCTTGCCGGTGACCTTGGCGGGATCCAGAGCCGGTTTGCCGTTGTTGGCACTCGCCGGGTAGCAGCGCACCGCGGCGCCGGCCGAGGCACCCGCGGCGCGCGCGGCGGCTCCGGTGATCAGCGGGACGGGACCGACCGCCGCGTTGCTGACCGACACCCCTTCGTAGCGCGCGCCACTGCCCAGGACCACGGCGCCCGTCGTCGTGCGGTCGTGCGTGCCCGCGGCGACGGTGGTCAGCCAAGGTCCGGGGTGGGCGACCGTGCCCGCATCGGGGCCGGAGTTGCCCGCGGACGCCGAGACGAAGATGCCGGCGGCAGCGGCGTTGAGGAACGCCGCCTCGGTGGGCTCGAGGAAGTCCGTGCTGGATCCCGACACCGAGTAGTTGATGACATCGACGCCGTCGGCGACGGCCTTGTCGATGGCCGCCACCATGTCGGAGGTGTAGCCGTTCGCGGTGGAGCCGTCCTCGACGGACCACAGCGCCTTGTACGACGCGATGCGGGCCCGCGGTGCGATGCCCGAGATCTCACCGAACGCGGCGGCCGGGCCGGTCACGTCGACGCCATGGTTGCCCCCGGCGGTCGAGGCGGTGTGGGTGCCGTGTCCGTTGTAGTCGCGAGGCGAGAGGAACTCCCACGGCAGCTGCTGCGCGACGCCCTCGTTCCCGCCCCAGGCGGCGTTGAAGTACTGGGCGGTGACCAGCTTGTTGTTGCAGAGGTTGGCGTCCCACGAGTCGTCGCCGACGTTCTCGCCCGACGCGCACGTGCCGCGGAACCCCTCCGGCTTGCCCTGGTACACGAGCTTGTCCGACTCGTTCCGGTCGGAGAAGCTGCCGACCTCGGGCCAGATGCCGCTGTCGATCACGCCGATGACGATGTCCTCACCTGCGCCCGGCGACTTCTTCCCGCCGGTCGGACCGCCGAGCCGGCTCCACAAGCCGTCTTCGCCGTCCAGTCCCAGGAAGCTCGGCGTCGACGACGTGTCCGTCTCG
This sequence comes from Microbacterium sp. ZW CA_36, assembly GCF_044987475.1. NCBI lineage: Bacteria > Bacillati > Actinomycetota > Actinomycetes > Micrococcales > Microbacteriaceae > Microbacterium > Microbacterium sp. ZW CA_36. Next base: position 32,888 of record NZ_JBJDRL010000002.1, on the reverse strand, counting down.
ACCAGCTCATCCGGATGCACCGACACCACGTCGGGCTGTGCCTCCAGTTCGGCGGCCTGCGCGGGGGTGAGCTCGGCGGCGAACCCGTTGAAGCTGTAGACGTAGCTGTACGACGGCCCATCGCCGTTCACCTTCGCCAGAGCGGCACGCTGCTGCCCCTTGAGGTGCTTGCTGTACGCCTCGACCGCGGGGTCGGCCGGATCCACCTTGGCGCCGCCGCGGGGCTTCGTCGCCTTCAGCCCCGCCTCACCGCCGGCGTACGCGACGACGGGCGCGAGGGCCATCTGGACCACATAGGTCTCGGGGTCGCCCGATTCTGCCGTTTCGGATTGCGCGTCCTCGGCCCGAGTCACCTCGACGCCCCAGCTGCCCTCTCCGATGTCCTCCACGGCGGCCGGAGCCGGCGGCGCAGCGAGGGCGCCGGCAGGTGTCGCCGTCGCCACCAGCGCGACGGCGGTGGCCAGCGCGATCGTCAGTCGCGGGGGTGTGAATCGCCGCTGTCGTTGTCTCAGGTACCTGGTCACTGTCTCTCCTCGCGCGCGGATGATTCGATTCACTCGCTGCGTTGCAGGTTACGGACGGGTGAATGGCGGCGGCATCCGTGACCTACACTGACTTTTGCTCGCGCCCCACCCGAGGGAATGGCAGTCATGCCTCAGCAATCCGCTCCACCCGCAGGCGGGGTGTCGCCCGTGCTGGTCGGTCGTCACACCGAGTTCACTGCGCTGACAGCTGCTGTTTCGGCTCCCCCGGCCCTGGTCGTCATCCAAGGCGAAGCCGGCATCGGCAAGAGCAGGCTGGTCCGCGAACTGCTCGCCGCCGCGCCGGGCGGCGCTGCGGTGCTCGTCGGTCACTGTCAGCAGCTCCACGAGCCGTTCCCCTTGGGGCCGGTGCTCGACGCGTTCCAGCACCATGGCGACCTCATCGAGATCGACGGGCTGAGCCCCGTCGTGGGCAGCCTGGCTCCGCTCGTGCCGGAGATCGCCGGTCGCCTCCCTGATCCGCCGGAGCGACCGGTGGATCAGCGCGAGGCGCGGCATCAGATCTTCCGTGCGGCGACGGAGCTGCTCGAGCACGTTTCGCCCGCGGTGTTGGTCCTCGAGGATCTGCACTGGGCGGACACCGTCACCTTCGATTTCCTCACGTATCTCATCGCGCACCAGCCTGCGAAGCTCACCATCATCGTCACCAGTCGCACGGACCTCGGAGCCACTCCCGTCGGTGAGGCGTTCGCCCGCGCACCCGCCAGCCGCACTCGGAGCGTTCGGCTCGCGCCACTCGACGTCGCCGAGGTCGGCGAGCTCTCGCGACATCTGCTGGGTATCGACGTCCCCGATCCGATCGCGATGGGGTTGTACGAAGTCACCGGCGGTGTCCCCTTCGTCATCGAAGAGGTGCTCCGCACCCTGCTGGCGCGCCTGCCTGCCGAGGAGATCCCCAGCCATCCGGATGCCCTTGCCGCGCTGTCTGTCTCCACCGCATTGCGCGACGTCGTGGTGCAGCGGCTGACCACTCTCGACGCGACGTCCCGGGAGGTCATAGACGCGGCAGCCGTGATCGATCTCTCCATCGATCCCGCCCTCATCGCGGAGGTCACCCAGGACGACCCACGGCAGGTGGCCACCGCTCTGACGTCAGCCCACGCCGCAGGCCTCCTGCACGAGCACGATGGCCGCATCCGCTTTCGCCACGTCCTCGCCCAGCAGATCGTCTACGACGCGACTCCCCTGCCGACCCGTCAGTGGTGGCACGCCCGGGTCGCGCTGGTGCTCGAGGAGCGGAACGATCCGATGCTCTCAGCGAGGATCGCGCACCACTACCGGCGCGCCGGCCGGGTGAGGGAGTTCGTGCAGTGGGCAGAGGCCGCAGCCGACGAGGCGGTGCGTCACGGCAACGAGTCGGCGGCCGCCGAGTTCCTGCGCGAGGCGACGACCGACCTCGCCACGCTCTCGATCGACGACCGGGTGCGCATCGCGACGAAGCTCGGGCGGGTGGCGGTCGACGGGCTGGCTCACGCCGAATCCGCCCCGATCCTCACCCGGCTGCTCGATAGCCAGCAGCTGACGCAGGCGGCCCGAGGCGAACTGCGTTTCGCCCTCGGCCGGCTGTACCGCCAGCAGGGCTTCGCACGCGACGGCTACGGCGAGATCGAGCGAGCCGTCGATGAGCTGCACGACCGGCCCGATCTCCAGGCGCGGGCACTGGCCGTGCTGGCGGCTCCGGAGACCGTCATCGACGTGCCTCTCGTGGTGCATCTCGCGCGATCCGCCCAGGCCGAACAGGCGGCGAGCCGTGCCGGATCGCCGGAGGTCGAACTCGGTGTGCGGATCGCGCGGGCATCGCTGCTCTTGGAGCAGGGCGATCCGTCCGCGTGGCAGCTGATCGAGTACGCCCGTCACGACACCGTCCTTCTCACCCAGCCCAGGGAACACGCGAGAGCGGCGATCAACTGGGCTCAGGGCGCGCTCCACATCGGCTACGTGAGCCGCGCCGACGAGTTGCTGAGCGAGGGCCGGGCGATCGCCGAGCGATCGGGCTCACCGCGTCTGCTGGAGGTGTACGAACTCGTCGGCGCCATGATGGACCACGCCGCGGGCCGGTGGGACGGTCTCGCCGAACGCACGCACGACCTGGCCTCGCGCGCGTTCGGATTCGGCGCGGCATCCTTCGAAGCCCGGTACCTCGATTGCCTCATGCTCGGCTCTCTCGGCAGCACCGTCGAGGCAGCCGATCGTCTGACGGAGCTCATCCGGGACTGCGAGAAGGTGGGGACGGCGTGGCCGTTGATCCCCGCGCGCGCGGCCCTGGCCCGGCTCCGGCTGACCCTGGGCGATGCACGAGGCGGCTTCGACGAAGCCGCAGCCACCCTCGACCAGCTCCAGCGCAAGGGGATGTGGACGTGGGCGGCCGATGCCCTCCTCTGCCTGGTGGATGCCGCGGCCGCACTGGGCAGAACAGACGAGGCACGTCCCCGGGTGGGGACGATCAGTGCGTATGTCCGTCATGTCGAGGCGCCGGCGATCTCCGTGGCGGCGACCATGTGCGAGGCACTCATCGCGCACGTCGACGGCGACATCGAGAATGCGGAGCGTCTGATGTCCGACGCGCGGACCATGGCGCATGCGGCAGGCCTGGTCCAGGTCGCGGCGCAGACCACCGAGCGGCTGGGCGACTGGCGTTGCGCCCGTGGTGCGGCCGACGGGCCGAGCCTGCTCATCGAAGCCCTGACCGCCTACGGCCGCCTGTCGGCGCGGCAGGACATCGCCCGAGTCACCCGCACGATGCGCCGTCACGGCGTTCCCGTCCCGTACCCGTGGCGCGGTGGGCGCCCCACGCACGGCAATGATCTGTCCCGACGTGAGCGGGAGGTCGTCGGACGAGCCGCGGCGGGACGGACGAATCGTGAGATCGCCGCGGAGATGTTCCTGTCACCGCGCACGGTGGAGACGCACATGTCCAACGCGCTCCGCAAACTCGGGCTGCGCTCCCGTGACGAGCTCGACGCAGACGTCCTCGAGGCCGGAGCACGCGGCTGACGACCGGAACGCGGTTCTCGGCGTTCGCCGCCCAGTTCGCCGCCGATGGCGCGGCTCTGTGCAGTCTTCCGTTCAGCGACGCACGACGTCTCCGGATCCCGACACGCGCACGTCGGTGCTCGGGTCACCCGAGTACGTGACCTGCCCGCTGCCCGAGAGGTCGACGGCGAGGCTGACGCTTGCCGAGACGTCGACGTCGCCCGATCCGGCGACATTGACGACGGCATCCTGCGTCTCGAGCTGGTCGGCGTCGACGCTGCCGCTGCCCTCGAGGTCGACAGAGAGCTCGGCCGCCGTGCCCGTCAGGACGACGGCGCCCGAACCCGAGAGACGCACCTCGACGCGATCGGCCTCCAGGCCCGACCAGTCGACGTCACCCGAGCCATCGAGGTCGAGCTGCACGGTGCCGTCGGCGGAGACCGTCGCCTCGACATCGCCGGAGCCGTTCAGTTCCACCAGCTCCAGCCGCGGCACGGTCAGCTCGTACCGCACGTCGCCGAACCCCATCGTGAAGCCGGGTTCGGCGGCCAGCACGAGGGTGTCACCGTCCACCTCGGACGTGAGACGCTCGATCACACCCTCCGGCGCGTGCACGGTGAGCGCCGGCTCCCCTTCCGACACGACGAGATCACCGGATGTGTCGAGGACCACGCGCGACACGTCGCCGATGTCCCGCTCCTCGCTGGTCTGTGGCCCGACGGGGATCATCAGCGAACACCCCGAGAGCGCGAGCACCGACGCCGCGATCACCAGGACGTTCGGCAGCCGGCATCCGATCGAGTTCATCGGTGACTCCTTCCTTCCACGAGCATGCGCCATTCAAGCCCTCGCCGCGCGGGTGCCACGGACCGAAGGTCCCGTCACCTGGCTGAATCGCTCTGGCCGCGGACGTGCTCAACGTCGCCGACAGCCTCGACAACGAGCGGGTGCGAGCTGGGCGACGAGTGCGCGTCCGGCTCTACCACCACCACGATCGCCCGTGCAGCATGTCGCCGAAGTCCTCGGGCGACCCGCGTCCCGTGTGCCGCGAGCCGAGGTAGCTGTCCACGACGGCCCGCCCGAGGTCGTCGAGCTCGGGGGCGACGACCTGCCCACCGGCCCGCCGCGCGAGGGCGTCGATGAATCGGGCGAGGCCGGGGTCCTCGCCGAGCCGGAAGAACGTCGTCTGGGTTCCGAGCCGCTGCACGGTGTCGAGCTCGCGCACCGTGACCGCCACCGTGCGGGCATCCGGCGGGTAGGCGAAGTGCACGCGACCATCCGGCCGCAGGTGGGCCGTCGGCTCGCCGTCGGTGACGATGAGCAGCACGGGCTGCGCGGTCGGGTGGCGACGGAAATGCCGCTGGGCCAGCAGCAGCGCGTGCTGCAGATTCGTGCCCTTGTCCCACTCGGCGTCCTTGGCGGTCAGCTGTTCGATGTCGATCACCTCGGCGTGGCGGGCGAACGCGATCAGCTGAAGGCTGTCACCGTGGAATCGCGTCGAGATGAGGTGGTGCAGGGCGAGCGCGGTGCGCTTCATCGGAACCCAGCGGCCGTCCAGCGCCATGGAGAACGACGTGTCGACGAGGAGGGCGACCGCGGCCTGCGTGCGCTGCTCGGTCTCGACGACCTCGACGTCGCGCGTGTCGAGTCGCACGCCCGCCGACACATCGCCCCCGTCGAGCACCGTCCGCAGCACCGCATTCGACACCGTGCGCGGGATGTCCCACGGCTCGGTGTCGCCGAACGCCCACTCGCGCGTCGAACCGGTGCGGTCGCCGGCGGCGCCGGCATGGCGCGTCTCACGGCGGCCGGTGCGACCCGACTGGCGCGTCGCGATGTCGCGGAGCAGCGCCCGCCCCAGCTGGCGCATCGCCCGCGGGGTCAGCCGCAACTGTCCGTCGGACGCGCGCTGCAGCATCCCGGTGTCCCTCAGCTCCTGCTCGAGCTCGCGCAAAGTGCGGGCGCTGACGGCGGCGTCCTCGCCGATCAGTCGCTCGAGCGTGTCCAGATCGATGTCGTCCATGCGCGCGCCCGGGTATGTCTGGCTGAGCTGGTCGGTCAGCGCGTCGAGATCGGAGAGGTCCTGCATGATGCCGGTCGCCTCACCGAGACCGGTCGGCTGATCACCGGAGAAGGATGCCGAGCCCGTCCAGTCCTCGCCGGGCCGGAGCGAGCGCAGATTGTCGTCGAGGCGCGACAGCGACTGCATGAGGTCGGGCGACCCGAACGCCTGGGCGGCCAGGCCCATGAGCTCGCCCCGCTGCTCCGGGGTCATGGAGTTGAGCATCCGCTGCGCCGCCGCAGAACGCTCGGCGATCGTGTCGAGGAGCTCGTCGAGGTTCTGCGGATCCTCCGGGAACTGATCCCCGTGCTTGCGCATGAACTCGTCGAAGTCCTCCTGCGTGTCGTCGCCCAGCCGCCGCTTCTCGAGCAGGTCGTTGAGGTCGTTCAGCATGTCGCGGATCGCCTGGCGGTCGGCATCCGTCGCGTTCTCGAGCGCGTTCTTCATGCCGGCGAATCGCTGGTCCAGGATCTCCCGGCCGAGCAGTTCGCGGATGCGGTCGTAGTCCGCCCGTGCGCTCGGGCTCTGCCAGTCGTAGTCGGCGAGCTCGTTGACGGCCGCGGCGGTGCTGGGCGGCAGATTCTCGAGGCGCATCTCCGCGAATGAGCGGGTGTCGTCGTCGAGCTGGACGTCGCGCACGAGGTGCTTGCGCTCCTCGAGAACGGCGCGGTCCAGCAGTCTGCGGACCTCTTCGAGCGTGCCGTCGAGCCGGTGCCGCCCCACCAGCTCGGCGCGGCGCTCGCGCACACGCCGAGCCAGGTCGTCGAGCCCCTCCCGGTTGCGGTCTCCGCGCCGCAGGTACTCGCGCATCGCCCGCTCGGCCGAGGTCCCCGCCATCACGTCCTGCCCGATCGCCTCGAGCGCCGACTGCACCTCGACCGGCGGCGCAAGCGGATCGCCGCCGCTGTACCGTCCGTATCGCGCCGTGTGCGCCGGCGTGCGGTGGAAGGAGCGGGGCATTTACGTGCCTCTGCTCGGGCGCGTCGTTGGTTCGAGGCGTTTCGTCTCGCTCGTACCTCGCTCGAACCGGCACTTCGCCCCCCGGTCGTTGAGCGGAGGGCGCCCTGGCGCCCGCAGACGAAACGCGTCGGGGCTGCGGTCTGCGCCAGGTACGAGGCGTTTCGACTCGCTCGTACCTCGCTCGCTCAACGACCGGGACTCAGGAAACCGGTCGTTGAGCGGAGGGCGCTCTAGCGCCCGCAGACGAAACGCGTCGGGACTGCCGTCTGCGCCGGACTCGGCGCGTTTCGTCTCGCTCGTACCTCGCTCGCTCAACGACTGGAGCTCAGGAAACCGGTCGTTGAGCGGAGGGCGCTCTAGCGCCCGCAGACGAAACGCGTCGGGTACGAGGCGTTTCGTCTCGGTCGTACCTCGCTCGCTCAACGACCGGCAGTGCTCATCCATAGACGGTCTCACCGTCCGCGCTGTCCTTGCCGATGCGCTTCTCGAGGTAGAGCGACTCGAGGAGCAGTTCGAGCGCACCGGCACGCTCCCCCGGCGTCACGGCCTCGAGTCGCTGGGCCACCTGGTCGTACAGGTCGGACTCGCCGAGCACCGGCATCGCCGCGAGGACGTCGGCCGCTGTCACCTGTTCGCCGGTCATGACGGTCGCGCCGTCGTGGAGGGCATCGGCGAGCACGCGGGCGTCGAGCCCGCGGAGGTGCGCCCGGGCGGTCTCGGCGACCGCGGTGCGCAGCAGATGCTCGAGGATCGCGCGCTCCCGCCCCTCCTCCCCCGTCTCGAACTCGATCTTGCCGCCGAGCACATCGACGGCGGTCTCGAGGTCCACCGGGCGGGCGACGGCGACCTCCTCTCGCTGCCGCGTCGCGCGATGCAGGGCCGCCGCAGCGATCGTCTCGGCACCGGCGATCGCGAACCTCGCCGATACCCCGGCGCGCTGGTCGACGGCATCCGACTCCCGCAGGTTGCGGGTGAATCGCGCGAGCACCTCGAGGAGGTGGGCGGGCACCTCGGCGACCAGGTCGGCCTCCTGGCGGATGACGGCGATCTCCTCGTCGATCGTCTGCGGGTAGTGGGTGCGGATCTCGGCGCCGAAGCGGTCCTGCAGCGGCGTGATGATCCGGCCGCGATTCGTGTAGTCCTCGGGATTCGCGGTGGCGACCACGAGCACGTCGAGGTCGAGGCGCAGCACGTACCCGCGGATCTGGATGTCGCGCTCCTCCATGACGTTGAGCAGCGACACCTGGATGCGCTCGGCGAGGTCGGGCAGCTCGTTGATCGCGACGATGCCGCCGTTGCTGCGCGGCACGAGCCCGTAGTGGATCGTCTCGGGGTCGCCGAGCGAGCGACCCTCCGCCACCTTGATCGGGTCGACGTCGCCGATGAGGTCGGCCACCGACGTGTCGGGGGTGGCGAGCTTCTCGGCGTACCGCTCGCTGCGGTGGCGCCACGCGACGGGAAGGTCATCACCCCGTTCGCCGGCTCGGCGGACGGATGCCGGGGTGATCGGGTGGAACGGATGCTCACCGAGCTCCGACCCCTCGATGACCGGAGACCACTCGTCGAGCAGCCCCACGAGGCTGCGCAGCAGTCGCGTCTTGCCCTGCCCGCGCTCGCCCAGCAGCACGATGTCGTGGCCGGCCAGGAGGGCGCGCTCGAGCTGCGGGATCACGGTCGTGTCGAAGCCGTGGATGCCGGGCCACGGGTCGCGACCGTTCGCGAGTGCGTCGAGGAGGTTCTCGCGCAGTTCGACCCGCACCGGCCGATAGGTGTGACCCGATGCGCGCAACTGCCCGGCCGTCGCGATTCCGGAAGGCGATGGTGTCATGACGAGAGGGTAGGACTGCCGCGGGGGTGCGAGGGCCGGATCGGTGAAATTCCTCGGCGCCCGATGAGCGTTCTCGGCGACGCACGTCGGCTCAGGCCCGCGTCGAAGTACCGGTTCCTTACCCCCCGGTCGTTGAGCGAGCGAGGAACGAGCGAGACGAAACGCCCCGAACCCGGCGCAGACCCCCATCCCAACGCGTTTCGTCTTCGGGCGCCAGAGCGCCCTCCGCTCAACGACCGGTTCCTTACCCCCCGGTCGTTGAGCGAGCGAGGAACGAGCGCGACGAAACGCGCCGAACCGGCGCAGACGGCAATCCCGACGCGTTTCGTCTGCGGGCGCCAGAGCGCCCTCCGCTCAACGACCGGTCTCCTGAGCTCCGGTCGTTGAGCGAGCGAGGAACGAGCGAGACGAAACGCGCCGAACCCGGCGCAGACCGCAGTCCCGACGCGTTTCGTCTGCGGGCGCCAGAGCGCCCTCCGCTCAACGACCGGTTCCTTACCCCCCGGTCGTTGAGCGAGCGAGGAACGAGCGAGACGAAACGCGCCGAGTCCGGCGCAGACCGCAGTCCCGACGCGTTTCGTCTTCGGGCGCCAGAGCGCCCTCCGCTCAACGACCGGGGGTCGAAGCTCCGGTTCCCTACCCCCGGTCGTTGAGCGAGGCGAGGAACGAGCGAGACGAAACGCGCCGAACCCGGCGCGGACCGCAGTCCCGACGCGTTTCGTCTGCGGGCGCCAGAGCGCCCTCCGCTCAACGACCGGGGGTCGAAGCTCCGGTTCCCTACCCCCGGTCGTTGAGCGAGCGAGGAACGAGCGAGACGAAACGCGCCGAACCCGGCGTAGACGGCAATCGCGACGCGTTTCGTCTGCGGGCGCCAGAGCGCCCTCCGCTCAACGACCGGTTTCCTGGGCTCCGGTCGTTGAGCGAGCGAGGAACGAGCGAGACGAAACGCGCCGAGTCCGGCGCAGACCGCAGTCCCGACGCGTTTCGTCTTCGGGCGCCAGAGCGCCCTCCGCTCAACGACCGGTTTCCTGAGCTCCGGTCGTTGAGCGAGCGAGGAACGAGCGCGACGAAACGCGCCGAACCTGGCGCAGACCGCGATCCCGACGCGTTTCGTCTGCGGGCGCCAGAGCGCCCTCCGCTCAATGACCGGGGGCGGCAGTCGCACGGTCACCGGTACACGGGCGGCCTCCCGGTCGTACCCTGAGCGCATGGGTGTCATCGAGTTCGAGCTGACGCGCACCGTCCCTGCCGGCATCGACGCGGTGTTCGCCCGCCTCGCCGACATCGAGGGGCACAACGAGTGGATGCCTGACAAGGGGAGCATGCTGCGACGCACCACGCAGACCTCGCTCGGTGCTCCGGCCCTCGGCACCACCTATCTCGACGACACGTCGTACGGCCCCACCCCGGGTGAGATCGCGGAGTTCCAGCCGCCGCACACGCTCGTCTACCACTGGTGGGACAAGACGAAGCGGGGCAGGTTCAAGCTGGAGGGCTGGCCGGCGTATCGGCTCGAGGCGACCGACGACGAGACGACGCTCGTGCACCATCACGCGAAGATGCGCACGTACGGCATGTATCGGCTGGCGACCCCCTTCCTGCGGAGTATCGCGATGAAGGAGCGCACCGTCACGCTCGAGGCGCTCGCGGCGTCCTTCGGGCCGGGCGGGCACACCGTGGGCTGAGGTCGCCGGGCGCGAACCCTGCGGTGGCTCTCGCCCGTCAGCGCCCGCTCACGTTCACCGCAGCTGCGCGAACCCCTCGGCATCCTTCGTCGGGCCCACCACAAGGATGGTGTCGCCGCTCTGCAGCACCGTGGTGTTGTCGGCGTTCGTCCATGACCCGCCTTCATGGTGATAGGCGGCGATCGTGACGCCGTACTTCTTGCGCAGCGCTGTATCGCCCAGCGGGATGCCCTGGATCGTCGACGGGACAGGGGACTTGACCAGCGCGTAGCCGGGCGCGACCTCGATGAAATCCAGCGCCGCGCCGCGCACGAGGTGGGCGACACGGCGCCCCATGTCCTTCTCGGGGTAGATCACGTGGTGCACGCCGAGCTGTTCGAGGATCAGACCGTGGCGGTCGTCGACCGCCTTGGCCCAGATGACCGGTATCTCCATGCTGCGCAGCACGGAGCACGTGAGGATCGATGCCGAGATGTCCCCGCCGATCGCGACGACGACCCGGTCGAACTCGTCGATGGCCAGCTGCTTGAGCACCTCGTACTTCGTCGAATCGGCGCGGACGACCTGGGTCAGCTCGCCGTTCAACGACTGGACGAGATCCTCGTCGAGGTCGATGCCGAGCACTTCCGTGCCCCCGCTGACAAGCTCCAGGGCGAGAGCGCTGCCGAACCGGCCGAGTCCGATGACGGCGACAGAGTCCGCCTCGGCGATGCGACGGGAGGTGTCCCCGCCGAAGAACGGGAATCTAGCCAATGGCGGGCCTCTCCTTCGGAAGCTCGTACAGGATGCGGCGCTCGCGCAGGGCGATGGCCGAGCCGAGGGTCAGCGGGCCCAGCCGCCCGAGGAACATCAGCACCACGAGCACCAGTTGCGCTGCCGGCGACAGGCTCGCCGTGATGCCGGTCGACAGGCCCACGGTAGCGAACGCCGACACCGTCTCGAACATCGCCCGGTCGAGATTCTCACCCGACAGGAGCATGAGGATGACGGCGCCGACGACGACGGCTGCAACGGCGATCAGCACGACCGTGATCGCCTGACGGTGCACCGCGCGCGAAAGCCGCTTGCCGAAGATGTTGACGGCGCCTTCGCCGCGCAGCTCGGTCATCATGATGAAGAACAGCACCGCGAACGTCGTCACCTTGATCCCGCCGGCGGTTCCGGCAGGTCCGCCTCCGATGAACATGAGCACGTCCATCCCGAGCCAGGTCTCGTCGCGCATCGCACCGATGTCGACCGAGTTGAAGCCCGCGGTGCGGGTCTGAACCGACTGGAAGAAGCCCGCGAGGAGGCGCCCCCAAGGATTCATGGCCCCCAGGGTGTCGGGGTTGTTCCACTCGAGGACGGTGATGTAGACGGTTCCCCCGACGAGCAGCACAACCGTGGCCCAGAGCACCAGCTTGGTGTTCATGGACCAGTGCAGGGGCCGGCGGAACTCCTTGCGCAGCTGCAGGAGGACGGGGAACCCCAGTCCGCCCAGGATGATCGCCGCGCAGATCGGCAGGCAGACCACCGGATCCTGGGCGAATCCGATCAGATTGTCGCTGTACAGCGCGAAGCCGGCGTTGTTGAACGCCGAGACGGCGTGGAACAAGCCGTGCCAGGCGGCTTGACCGACGCCGTACCCGTAGCCGGTGAGGAATCGCACGAAGAGGATGGCGAAGGTGACGGCCTCGATGACGAGGGAGGTCAGCACGATGCCGCGGACCAGCCCTCGCACGTCGTCGAATCCGACCACCTTCGCCTCGGCGGCGGTGTTGAGCCGGGCCCGCACCGAGAGCTTGCGGGCGAGTACCAGCCCGATCAGCGACGCGAAGATCATGATGCCGAGACCGCCGAGCTGGATCAGGCCCAGGATCACCACCTGGCCGAACGGCGTCCAGAACGTGGGCGTATCCACGACGGTGAGGCCGGTGACGCAGACCGCGCTCGTAGCGGTGAAGAGCGCCTCGACGAATGTCGCCCCGCCGGCTCCCGCCTTCGAGATGGGAAGCATCAGCAGCACCGTGCCCACCGCGACGGCGATCCCGAAGCCGGTGACGACGGCCTGGGCCGGATGCAGCCGCAGCCGCCGGCCGGTTCCCCGGCGCAGCGCGCGCTTCAGATCCACCCGCGTGCTCACTCACGCACCTTAGCGTTCGCGGCGGTCGCGTGGCACGGGGCCCGGTCCCGGACGCGGGGTGTCAGTCGGCGGTCGAGGCGCGGAGGGAACGCGCGAGGGACGTGAGCCTGTCGGCATCCTCCGGCGCGAGATCCGCCCAGCGGGTCTCGAGGTCCTCCCAGATCCGGCGCACCGGCTCCTGCAGGGCGCGGCCCGCGTCGGTCAGCAGCACCAGGGTCACGCGGCCATCGACGGCTGAGCGCTCCCGGCGGACGAGGCCGGCCTTCTCCAGGCGCTGCACCGACTTGGCGATCGTGGAGTGGTCCAGGCCGAGCAGGCAGCGCAGCTCCTTCTGCGAGCGGCCGTCGACGGTCCAGAGGTGCGCCAGCACGAGCTCCTGCCCGGGGAAGAGTCCGAGCGTGGCGAGGCGCTGTGCGGCCAGGGCGCGTTGGGTGTGAGCGAGCTGCATGACCGCCCAGCTCACGGGCGCGACGTCGGCGAGCACGGACCGGTGCTCGTCGGGGTCGGGCGTCGTGGGCTGGGCGGCCATGGTTCCTCGTCAGGTCGAGATGCTCGCGAGCGCCGGGTAGTCGGTGTAGCCGGCGGCACCTCCACCGTAGAACGTCACGGGGTCGGCGTCGTTCAGCGGCGCACCCGCGCGGATCCGATCGACGAGGTCCGGGTTCGCCAGCGCCCATCGCGCGACCGGCGCGACGTCGGCGACGCCGGCGTCGACGTCGTCCGCGACCGACTCGAGGGATCGGCCCGCGCGCAGGACGAGGAGGGCACCCGGCCACAGCGCACGCAGGTCCCGGAGGAGCGCCTCATCCGACGACTGCACGACGTGCAGGTAGGCGAGGCCGAGCGGGGCCAGCTCACCGACGAGGTGCCGATACTGGTCTGCGGCATCCGGTCCCTCGTCGATGCCGCCGATGAGCAGCCCGGGCGAGATCCGGATGCCGACCCTGTCACCGCCGATCTCGTCGGCGACGGCGGCGGCGACCTCGATCGCGAAGCGCGAGCGAGCGGGGATCGAGCCGCCGTAGCCGTCGGTGCGCAGGTTGGCGTTGGGCGACAGGAACTGGTGCAGCAGGTACCCGTTGGCCGCGTGGATCTCGACGCCGTCGGCGCCGGCCTCCACCGCCTTGCCGGCTGCGTCGCGGAACTCGGCCACCGTGCGACGGATGTCATCGCTCGTCATCGCGCGCGGCCGCGGCGCCGGCCGTCGCCCGCTGGGCGTGAACATCTCGACGCCGGCCGCGATTGCCGACGGCGCGAGCGGCTGCCGGTGGTGCGGCGTGTTGTCGGGATGCGACATCCGGCCGACGTGCATGAGCTGCAGCACCAGATGACCCCCGCGGTCATGCACGGCGTCGGCGATCGTCCGCCACCCGTCCACGTGCGCGGGCCGGGAGATGCCGGGTGTGTTCAGGTAGCCCTGGCCGTCATCGGACGGCTGCACCCCCTCGGTGATGAGCAGTCCCAGCGAGGCGCGCTGGGCGTAGTACTCGGCGGCAAGCGGGCCCGGCGTGCCGTCGGGAAGCGCTCGACTGCGCGTCATGGGCGCCAGTGCGAGGCGGTGCGGCAGCCGCATCCGGCCGACAGTGAGGGGCTCCCACAGGGCGCTCATGCGTGCGCCCCCGGGATGTCGGCGACCCGCACGAGCAGCTTGCCGCGCAGATGGCCGCGTTCGCTGCGACGATGCGCCTCGGCGACGCCGTCGAAGGGCACCACCGCGGCGATCTCGGTGGCGAACCGCCCGGCCGCCGCGAGGTCGAGCACGGGCGGGAGCGAGCGAGCGTTCAGCGCGAACGGGTCGCCGGCGGCGATCCGGACGCCCTTCGCCGCGGCCGCGAAGTCGACGATCGTGACGATCCGCGACGGATCGACCAGCGCCAGCATCTGCTCGGCGAACCCGCGACCACCGGCGTCGAAGGCGGCATCCACCCCGTCGGGTGCGGCCTGATCGAGGTCGGCGAGCAGGTGTTCGCCATACCGGACCGGGGTCGCGCCCAACGCCCGCAGGTAGTCGTGGTTGGTCTCGGAGGCCGTGCCGATGACCCGCGCGCCTGCGGCGACGAGCAGCTGCACGGCGGCGCTTCCGACGGATCCGGCGGCCGCGTTGACCACGACGGTCTCACCCGGCTGCACGTCCAGGAGCGCCAGCGCCCGCTGCGCCGTCTCGGCGGCGGTGGGAAGCGTCGCCGCCTGCGTGAGCGGCAGCGTGTCGGGCACGCGGACGAGCCGATCCGGCGTCGTCACGACGAGCTCGGCATATCCGCCGGAGGGTGCGAATCCGACGACACGCTCCCCCGCCGAAAAGTCCGGCACGCCGTCACCGACTGCCTCGACGACACCGGCGATCTCGTTGCCGAGCACCGCGGGGAAGTCGATGGGGAACATCGACGCCAGGGCGCCGGCGCGGATCTTCGCGTCGAGCGGGTTCACGGCGGCCACAGCGACACGCACGAGAACCTGTCCGGGTCCGGCGGCGGGCGAGTCCACCTCGCCGTATTCGAACACCTCGGGATCTCCGAACCGAGTGATGACCTGAGCTTTCATGACCGTCTCCTTCATTCATGTGGTCGGCAACATGAATGACGATAGCGCGATATATGTGGTCGGCAACCTTTGTTCGACGACAGCGAACAGCCGACCCCCTGCACTCTCGAGGTGGCGGCGCACTTACGGAATCAGAAGCGGTGGGCGTGCTCCGCTCGCCGCGTCCCGCCGAAACCCACCGCCACCTCGCCGCCGAAGTGATCGGCGGCCGTCCCGTGGAACTGCTCCGACACCGCCGCGCTGTAGACGATGCGCCCCCGCGCGATGACGAGCCGGCGCGCGGGCTGGTCGACGACCACGGACTCCGCATCGTGCGCGTCGAGCACCACGAGCTCGGCGGGCGCGCCGACGGCCAGGCCGCGTGCCCGCTCCGATCCCATGACTCCTGCGGCATCCGTGGTCACGGCACGGTGGAGGGCGGCGAAGTCGGCCGGATCCGAGGCGAAGCTCACGCGCCCGAGCAGCAGCGCCATATCGAGCGGATCCGCGGTCCCCGTCGGGGTGAAGGCGTTGCGGATGTTGTTGGACGACACCGCGGTGCGAACGCCGTGGCGCCACAGCTCGCCGATCGGCGCGACACCACGGC
This sequence comes from Microbacterium sp. ZW CA_36, assembly GCF_044987475.1. NCBI lineage: Bacteria > Bacillati > Actinomycetota > Actinomycetes > Micrococcales > Microbacteriaceae > Microbacterium > Microbacterium sp. ZW CA_36. Next base: position 17,589 of record NZ_JBJDRL010000002.1, on the reverse strand, counting down.
GCACCGACCTCCGATCGTTGCGGCCGACGAGGTAGAGGTCGGTGGCCGGAAGCACCACCACGGCGACGCCGGCGCCGGCCAGAGCATCGAGCGTACGCGCGCGACGGTCGGGCTCGAGCGCGCCGAGCGTCGTGACGTGACCGATCGCGACCCTCCCGTGCAGCCCCCGGGCCGCCGTCGCCTGTGCCACGTACTCGGCGAGCGCGAAGCGCTCATCGGTCGCGTCGTCTGCGAGGTCGAGGTGAAGGTCGGCGAGGGTCCCGAACTCGACCGCGAAATCGAGCACGGTGTCGACATGCGCCCGCGCGTCCGCCACATCGGCCTCGGTATACGGGCAGCCGCCGACGACTGTGCCCGGCAGCCGCAGCGCCTCCCGCATGAGCTCGAGCGTCCCGGGACGGGAGCGGATGCCCTCCTGCGGGAACACGGCGATCTGCAGGTCGAGCCAGTCACGGTGCCGCGCGGCGAGGTCGTGCATGACCTCGACGCTGAGGAGGCCGACGGTCGGGTCGACCTCGGTCTGCGCCCGGATCGCGGTGGTCCCCGCTCGCAGCGCCGCCGCCAGCACGCGCTCGGCCCGCGCCTCGACATCCGCGTGGGTGAAGTCGCGCTTGCGCTCGGCGGTGTAGGCGATCGCCGCATCCAGCGCGCCGCCGTTGGACGGGCCGCCGAGCAGCGCCTTGTCGAGATGGAGGTGGGGCTCCGAGAACGCCGGCGCGACGACGCGCCCGCCGACGTCCACGATCTCGGCGGACGTCGGGAGCATGCCCTCACCCACCGGCGCGATGCCGGTGATGCGACCGTCCTCCAGCAGGAGGTCGACGAGCCCGTCCGCGTCGCGCACCGACGCGCGCGACAGCACGAGTGCGCCGGTGCGCGCGTCGGCGCTCATGCCGTCGCTGCGGGCACCGCGCTCGACACGCGCACCCCGGTCAGCGCATCGGCGGAGCGCGCGGCCGCCAGCAGCAGCTCGTCGTCGCCCGGGCGGCCGACGAGGCAGACGCCGACCGGAAGCCCGTCGACCTCGGCGAGCGGCAGCGACACGGCGGGCAGACCCGCCAGTCCTGCGATGCACGTCATGGCGATCGTCCGGCCGCGGAGCGATCCTTTCGCCGCGGCATCCAGCTCGATGAGGGGCGCCGGACCGGATGCCGCCGCGAACGCGAGGACCGCACCCTCCGGAAGGATCTCCGCGAGTCGCGCGAGGATCTCGTCGCGCGCCTCGTCGGCGAGATGCATCCCGCCGGTCGGGGCGTTGCGGGCGTCGTTCATGCGCGCGGTGATGCCCGGGCCGAAGGACGGCTCGCGCGCCGTGACCCATTCGCCGTGGGTGCGCCAGATCTCGGGGAGCTGACGCGCCATGAACGCCGCGCGCCAGCGGCCCAGGGTCTCGGGCCCGACGAGGTCGACGACGGTGCGCTCCGCCCCCAGGTGCTCCGCGAGCCGATCGACGGCCGCAGCGACGGCGTCGGTCGTATCGGGGTCGGCGAGAGCCAGCACGTCCTGCGCGAGCACGATGCGCGGCACCGCGGGCGGGGCCTCGGGCACGGGTGCGGAGCCCAGCAGCACCCGCGTCGCACGCTCGAGATCCTCTCCGGTGGCGGCGAGCACCCCCACGGTGTCGAACCGCGGCACGAGCGGCACCAGGCCCGCGGTGGGCACGCGGCCGTGCGTCGTGCGGATGCCGAAGATGCCGCAGTACGAGGCGGGCACGCGGGTCGAGCCGCCGGTGTCGGTCGCCAGGGCGTAGTCGACCAGCCCCGCGGCGACCGCAGCCGCCGAGCCGCTCGACGAGCCGCCGGGGATGCGGTCCGGGTCGTGCGGGTTGCGCGGGGTGCCGTAGTGCACATTGGTGCCCGACAGGCTGAAGGCGAGCTCGTCGCTGTGCGAGATGCCGACCACGCTCGCGCCGGCGTCGACCCAGCGCTGCACCGCGGCCGCGTTGCTCGTCGCGACCTCCGCATCGGCCAGCCAGTCGGGGTTGCCCGCGGCGATGCGCTGGCCGGCGACGTCGAAGAGATCCTTGGTGACGGTGACCGTGCCGGCGAGCGGGCCGGTCGCCGCGCCCGGTGCGAGCATCGCGGGCCCGACGCGCAGGGCGCCGCTGGCCGCGGCCGCCTCGGCCGACGGGAGGACGGCGCTCATGCGTCGACCACCACGAGGCGGTTGGGGATGGTGTTGAGCTCTTCGATGCCGCGGTCGGTCAGCATGACGGTGCCGCCGATGCAGACGCGCTTGCCGTCGCGGAGGGCGTTCGGCTCGAAGGCGAACGCGACGCCCTCGCCGATCTCGAAGTCGCCGTCCAGCGCCACACCCGACGGCAGCTTGGGCAGGTGCGCGAGCGCCGGGTCGACGCTCGGGTCGATGCGCGTCGCGGAGTTGTACAGCACACCCGATACCGTCTGCACCATCGGCCCGGTGTTCCACGTCTTCGAGCGCTTGAGCGGCTCGTCCATGATCTCGGCCAGCTCTGCGAAGCGGATGCCGGGACGCAGCGCCGCGATGCCGGCGTGGTACGACTCCAGGCACACGTCCTCGAGCTCGCGCAGCAGACGGTCCGGCTCGCCGAGGACGACGTCGATCTGCTGCTGCGACTCGAACCCGCCGTAGTACGCGAAGACCTCGGACGCGATGCTGTCGCCCGCCTCGAGGACGTACGGGGCGCCGCCCATGCCGAACCACTCCGGCTGCCCCCAGCCGAAGCGATGCGAGCCGGCGCGCTCCAGGATGAAGGGAGCGCGCATCCATCCGCCGCCCGCGACGATGGCGTTGATGGCCGCGGCCGTGACGACGCTCTCTCGCACGCCGACCCGGGTGGCTTCGACGTAGGCGGCGCAGGCGGCCTCGCCGATGGCGGCGGCCTTGCGGATCATCTCCCGCTCCTCGGCGCTCTTGAACTGCGTGAGCGTCTCGAACGCGTCGGCCACGTCCACCCAGGTGACCTTGGGGAGCGCACCCAGCACGTTCGTCCACGTGCGGAACGGGATGACGCCGTTCCACTGTCCGACCGCGCGGCTGGTGAGCCCCACGACGCCGATCGTGGCGGCGTCCAGCGACCGCTCCTTGAGCACCGCGGTGAGGTTGGCGATCGGGTTGCCGTGCAGCCAGCTGTCGGTCCAGCGCTCGTAGCGCGCGCCCGCGCCGTCGTAGCGGTTGAGCGGCACGTCGCCGACCAGCATGAGCGGCTCCTCGGTGGGGGTGAAGAGCACCGTCGCGTGCGATTCCTCGTTGGTCAGGTACGAGTCGTTGGCGTTGCGCCCCTGGCCGAAGATCACGAGTGCGTCGATGCCCTGCTCGGACAGGAACGCACGCACGTTCGCCCAGCGGCGATCGCGTTCGGCGAGGCTCAGCGTGGGGAAGTAGTCGCTGTCGGTGGCGACGGAGTTGGGGACGATGGTCAGGGTCATGTTCGCTCCTCGGAGATGGTCGGATGCGGCTCAGGCCGCGGTGGATGTCGGGATGCGGGCGGCGAGCGCGGCGCGCAGCGCCGCCGCACTCTCAGTGATGAAGGCGAGCGCCTCGTCGGTGTCGACGGGAGCGCGCAGGCGATCGAGTCCGGGAGCCGTGCCCGCGCGGGCCCGTTCCTCGTAGCGGCCGGTGAGCCTCTCGACGACCGCGAACTCGTCGGCCGTGAGATCGGGATGCCCCGCCCACCAGCGCGGGTCCTCGACGTAGAGCGGCATCTCGGCGTTCATCCCGATGACGCCCTCGATCGACAGGTTCGCCGTCGCGCCGCCCCGGTCCAGTTCGCCCAGGAGCGCCTCCCAGTCGATGACGCCCCTGCCCACCGGGGCGAGGAAGCGGCCGATGCCCTCGTCGGTGCGGTGGAGGGCGACGTCTCGCACGTGCGTCGAGCGCGTGTAGGGGGCGACGCGGCGCGCCGCCGCCACGGGGTCCTCGCCGCGCACCAGCACGTTCGCGGTGTCGAACGTGATGCCGAAGGCGTCCGGGCCCGCCGTCTCGACCAGGCGCACCACCTCGAACGAGCTGATCTCCTCGTGGGTCTCGATGTTGAGGTGGGCCCCGGTCTCGCGCAGCAGCGGTGCGAGCCGGTCGAGCACCTTGGCCGTCGCGGCGAGCTGATCGGCCCAGTCCACGTCCGTCCGGAACCGGTCGCAGGCGTACAGACCGCGGATGCGGAACTGGTAGTTCGCGGTCGCGCTCCACAGCTCGGTGATGCCCGCCGCGGTCATGGCGCGGATGATCCGCTCCATGCCGAGCAGGTAGTCCCCCTCGCCCAGGCGGCGGATCTCGGGGGCCTCCGGCGTCGCGAACGGGTTGACCTTCGCGACGCCGACCTCGAGGTACAGTCCGAGGTCGGCGGCGGCATCCGTCACCTCCGACAGCTCGCCCGCGTCGAGCGTCGGGCTCAGCGCGAACGCCGAGCGGAAGAAAGCGCCTTCGAGTCCGAGGGCGGCGATCTGCTCGAGGGTGCCGATGGCACCGAGATCGGCGGCACCCGGGAACTTGCTGGTGTCGGTGCCGACGCGGCGCATCATGCGAGCTCCCCCGCGGCCGGGCTCAGGTCGACCAGGCCGCGCGAGAAGACGTTCGCCGGATCATAGGCGCGCTTCACTGCCACGAGACGCTCGTACTTGCCGCCGTACACGGCCCTCGCGACTGCCTCATCGCCGGCGACCGAGGTGAAGTTGATGTACGTCCCGGCCTTGTAGGGCGCCAGCGCCTCGTCGAACCGCTTGGCCCATGCGACGAGCGGCGCCTTCTCGCCGGGGTACTCCCAGTCCGCCCCGATGTTGGCGCCGAACGGGGCGCCGACGCCGGCCGTCGAGTCGTTCGACGAGTCCCGCGGCGTGCGTCGGCCGGCGATGATCTCGAAGGGGCACATCACCTGGTGGGCGATGTGCGCGCTCGAGTTGAGGGCGCGACCGGTGTAGGCGTCGCTCATCTCGATCACGGTGTCGATCGCGGCGTCCGAGAAGTCCTGCAGGAACAGGTGCTTCCAGTAGTGCGAGATGCCGTAGCGGAACTCGTCGTCTGTCGCGTGCTGCAGCGTCACGTGCGGCATCGTGCGCAGGCTCTCGTAGATCGGCGTGCCGAGCGCGAACATCCCCGCTGTGGCCGCGGGCTCGTCGGCCGGATCGCCGTAGAACACGGTCGCCAGAGACAGGATCGGCTGCCCGCGATGCTCGGCGGGGATCTGCGACCAGTACTCGGGAGCGCGGAGCAGCCGCAGGTAGGTGCCGATGTTGCCGGGCGCGTCGAGACCCCACTCACGGAAATGCCGCATGATGGCGGTGCGGTCGGATGCCGGGAAGAGCGCCTGGCGCACCGTCGCCAGTCCCGGGAGCGGAACCGTGCGGAAGGTGAACCGCGTCGCGATCCCGAAGTTGTGGCCGGCACCCTTGAGCGCCCAGAACAGGTCGGGGTTCTCGTCGGCGTTCGCGGTCAGGATGCGGCCGTCCGCGACGACCACCTCGATCTCGACGACGTGGTCGACGGTCGCGCCGTGCATCCGCGCGAGGTAGCCGAAGCCGCCGCCGAGCGTGAGCCCGGCGACACCGGTGTGCGAGACGACACCGGCGGGAACGGCGAGGTCGTACGGCTGGGCGGCGCGGTCGACGTCGCCCCACCGGCATCCGGCTCCGACCGTCACCGTGCCCGCCTCGAGGTCGAACGCCACCCCGTCCAGCAGCGCCGTGTCGATGAGCACCGCGCCGTCGGCGACCGCGGTGCCGGCGAGGTTGTGGCCGCCGCCGCGCACGGTGAGGGGCACCCCGTTGCCGACGCACCAGCGCAGGGCGTCCGAGACGTCCTGCGCATCGCGGCAGCGCACGATGGCGGCGGGAAGCCGGTCGATGTCGGCGTTCCAGACGCGACGGAGCAGGTCGTAGTCGGGGTGGTCCGGATAGACGACGTCGCACGAGACGGCGGCAGCCAGTTCGGAGAGCGCGGCGGTGGCGTGGGTGAGGGTCATGGTGGCTCCTTCGGTCATCGGGTCGGCACGGGGACGGCGGCGGAATGCGCTGCTGCCGCGGGCGTGGCGGGGGTCGTGCGTGTGGCGAGGGTCGCGCGCAGGTGGGCGGCGCAGCGCAGCAGGAACTGCTCAAGCTCGCTGTCGGGCCGGAGCGCCCGCAGCTGCGCGAGCGATTCGGCGTCGCCGGCGGCGACGCGCGCCTCGTAGGCGACGGCCAGCGCATCGAGGCTCTGCAGCGCTTCGTCGGTGAGATCGGGATGCCCCGCCCGCCACGTCGGGTCGGCCACGTGCAGCTTCATCTCGGCGCGGACGACGCCGATCGGCTCGATCGTGAGGTTGATCGACGGGTTCTCCGCGAGGACGAGGTCGAGCGCTGCATCCCAGTCGATGACACCCTCACCGCAGGGGGCGATGAAGCGCGACAGCCCCTCCTCGGTGCGCCAGAGCGCCGCGTCGCGGAGCTGGGTCGTGCGCACGTGGGGCGCGATGCGGGCGATCCCCTCGAGCGGCACCTCGGCGCGCACCGCGAGGTTGGCAGGATCGAGGCACACACCGAGGACGTCCTCGCCGACCGCGTCGATGAGCCGCAGCAGTTCGAACGTGGTGATCTCCTCGTGCGTCTCGAGATTGAGGCGCACACCCGTCTCGCGCAGCGCCGGCGCCAGGCGCTGCAGGAATCGCTCCGTCGCGGCCAGCTGATCGGCCCAGTCGGCGTCGGTGCGGAACCGGTCGGTGAAGAAGATGCCGGGGTACGGCTTGTAGCCGCCTACCGCGGTCCAGGTCTCGGTCCAGCCGAACTCGGCGCACGTGCGGATCATCCGCTCCATGCCCGCGAGATAGCTCCCCTCCCCGAGGTCGCGCACGCGCGGCAGCTCGGCGGTCATGTACGGGTTGACCTTGCCGACCCCCATCTCGACGTAGAGGTCGAGCTCGTCCGCGAGCTGCGCGAAGTCGCGCAGGAACCCCGGATCGAGGGTCGGTGCGATCTCGTCGAGGGTGCGCACGTTGACGCCTTCGAGTCCCATGGCGGCGACGGCGCGCAGAGTCTGGAGGGGGTCGCCCCATCCGCTGCTGCCGTCGGTGAACTTGACGTCGGTTCCCACGCGGGTCATGCGGCGATCTCCTTGTCGGTGTGCGGGGTGAGGGCGGCTGCCGCTCGGCGGCGGTTCTCGCGTCGCTGCCGCTCGGTGGCAGGATCCGCCCGCGGCACGGCCTCCAGCAGCGACCGCGTGTAGGGGTGGGTGGGGTGCTCGTAGACCTGCTCGCGCGTCCCCTGCTCGACGACGCGGCCCTTCTCGAGGATCACGAGGCGGTCGCACAGGTAGCGGACGACGGCGAGGTCGTGCGCGATGAACAGCACGGACAGGCCGAACTCGGCCTGCATGTCCTTGATGAGGTTGAGCACCTGCGCCTGCACCGACACGTCGAGCGCCGAGACGGGCTCGTCGCACACGAGGACGCGGGGCCTCACGACCAACGCCCGCGCGATCGCGATGCGCTGCCGCTGACCGCCCGAGAAGCTGCGCGGGTACCGCTTGACGTGTGCCGGGTCCAGGCCGACGCGCTCGAGCATCTCGGTGGTGCGGGCGCGGCGGCCGGCGGCGTCGAGGTCGGTGTGCACACGGAGCGGCTCCGACACGATCTGCCCGATCGTCATGCGGGGATCCAGGCTCGAGTACGGGTCCTGGAACACCATCTGCACCTGAGAGCGGAACACGCGCTCGGCGCGATAGGTCATGCGACGCAGGTTGAGGCCGTTGTAGACCAGAGACCCGGCCTGCGGCCGCTCCAGTCCCATCAGACAGCGGACCGTGGTCGACTTGCCCGACCCCGATTCGCCCACCAGCCCCAGCGTCTCCCCCGCGCCCAGATGGAACGAGACGTGATCCACGGCGGTGAACTCCCGCGAGCCTCGCCCGAAGCGCTTGACGAGGTCCTCGACCCGCAGGTCGACGCCATCGGTCGTCAGGGTGTTCATCGCCGTGCCTCCTCGAGGGTGGTGTCGCTCACCGGTGCGGGCGGGACGGATGCCGCGGCATCCGCTCGCATCACGTCCTCGACGGTCTGCAGCCTGACGAGCGGATCCGCGTCGACACTCGGAATGGATGCCAGCAGCCCGCGCGTGTAGGCGTGCTCGGGCGCCCGGAACAGGTCGTCGACCGGGCGGTCCTCGACGATGCGGCCGTGACGCATCACCGCGACGCGATGGGCGAGGCCCGCGACGATCGCCAGGTCGTGGGTGATCAGCAGCACCGCGAGGCCGAGTTCGCGGGACTGCTCCTCGAGGAGGTCGAGCACCTGCTCCTGCACGCGCACGTCCAGCGCCGTGGTCGGCTCGTCGGCGATGAGCAGCTGCGGTCCGGCGATCAGCGCCGCCGCCATCACGACCCGCTGGCGCATGCCGCCCGAGAACTCGTGGGGGTACGCGTCGAGGCGCGTGGCCGCGGAGGGCACACCCAGCCGATCGAGCATCTCGACGGCCTGGCGTCGCGCCGCCCGGCGGCCGACGCCCCGGATCACGAGCGGCTCGGCGACCTGGTCGCCGATGGTGAGGACGGGGTTGAGCGCGGTCATCGGGTCCTGGAACACCATGGAGACGGTCGATCCGCGCAGCTGCCGCAGCCGGCGCTCGGGCGCACCCACCACTTCTTGACCGGCCACGCGCACCGAGCCGGACAGCTCGACGGTGGGGTCCAGCCGCAGCACGGCCTTCGCGGTCATGGACTTGCCCGAGCCGGACTCGCCGACGAGCGCGACGCGCTCGCCGCGCGCGATCGTCAGGCTGACCCTGTCGACCAGCGTGAGGTCGCCGTGGCCGGAGTCGGTGCGGGTCGCCGCGGGAACGCGCACCGTGAGGTCGGTGATCTTCAGGACGGGGGCGTCGGTCATCGCTTCCTCCGCAGGCTCGGGTCGAGACGGACACGAAGGGCGTCGCCCAGCAGCCCGAAGGCGATCGCCGCGACGGTGATGGCCAGTCCCGGGAACGTGGTGACCCACCACGCGGTGGTGATGTACTCGCGGCCCTGCGCGACCATGGCTCCCCAGTCGGCGCTGGGCGGGGGCGCGCCGACGCCGAGGAACGCGAGGCCCGCCATGAGGACGACGGCGCCGGAGATCTCCATGCTCGCCTGGACGTAGACCGAATCCATCGAGTTGGGCAGCACGTGACGCACGAGCGTCGGGATGCGGCGGATGCCGTTCACCCTCGCCGACTCGACGTACGCCGAGTTCATGGACACCCGCAGGATGCCGCGGACCAGGCGGGGCGTGCCGGGCCACATGGCGATGACCATGGCCAGCACGACCGAGCCGAGCGACGGGCCGAGAGCGGCGGCGATGCCGAGCGCGAGCACCATCGACGGCAGCGCCATGAACATGTCGCAGATCCGCATGATGGTGGCGTCGACACCGCGGGGAGACAGCACCGCCGCGCAGGCGATGACGACGCCGACGAGCGTGGACAGCGCGACGACGGCGATCGCCGCGAGCAGCGTCATGCCGGCACCGGCGAGCAGCCGCGAGAGCACGTCGCGGCCGGCGTCGTCGGTTCCCATCCAGTGCGCGGCGCTCGGCGGCAGCAGCGCGTCGGACGGCATGGCGAGGTACGGGTCGTAGGGAGCGAGCAGCGGGCCGATGATCGCGACGACCACGAGGGCCGCCGAGACGACGATGGCGATGCGGTCCAGCGCTCCGGCGTGCGTCCCGAACAGACCTCGCAGCCCCTTCGAGATCCCGCCGCCGAGGCCGGCGGGCGTGAGCCACTCCGCCGTGCGAGGCGGGCGAGGACGCGGGTCGTCGGACGAGGTGCTCTCCTCGTCAAGTCCGGGCGGATCGGTGGTCAGCGTCATGCGCGGGCTCCCGTCAGATGCGACGCGCGCACGCGCGGGTCGGTCCAGATCTGCACGACGTCGACGATGAGGCTCGCGACGGTGAAGACGACGCCGATGACCAGGACGCAGCCCAGCACGGCGAAGGTGTCCTGATTGAGGACGGCCTGATTGAGGTAGGTCCCGATGCCGGGCAGCGCGAACACGCTCTCCACGAGCAGGGCGGCGCCCATCATCCAGCCGAACTGCATGCCGAGCAGCGTCAGCGTCGACCCCATGGTCGAGCGCAGCCCGTGGTGCAGCACCACGCGGTACGGCCCCGCCCCCTTCGAGACGGCGAACGAGACGTAGTCCGAGTCGAGGGCGCCGATCATGTTCGAGCGCACGTTGCGGGCGATCGTGGACATGAACGGAGCGCTCAGCGCCAGGGCCGGGAGGATCAGGTGCGACAGCGAGTCGGCGAACATCGGCGGGCTGCCGGCGAGCAGCGAGTCGACGAGGGTGAACCCGGTCACGGGAGGCGGCGCCATCCCGAAGGAGTTGGCGCCCGAGATGGGGAACCACCCCAGGGTGGACGCGAAGCCCCACTGGAAGAGGATGGCCAGCCAGAACACGGGCACGCCGCCCGCCAGGACGAACAGGATGCGCGCCGACACGTCGGGGGCGCGGTCGCGGAGCGCGGCCGACACGGCGCCGAGCGGCACCGCGACGATCACGGTCAGGATCATGGTGACCACGACCAGCTGCAGCGTCGTCGGGACGGTCGCCGACAGGTCGCTCACCACGCTCTGGTGGGTCGACGCGGACTGTCCCAGGTCGCCGCGCAGCGCCCGGCCCAGGAACACCAGGTACTGCTCGATCACCGGCAGATCGAGGCCGAGGCGTTCGCGGGCCTGCGCGATCTGCTCGGCGGTGGCGGTGCGTCCTGCGGCGACGCGCGCCGCGTCGCCGGGGATCAGCTTCGTCATGAAGAAGACGATGGTGATGATGCCCCACACGCTCAGGAGCGCGAGCCCCAGCCGCTTGGCGATGTAGCTCGCCATTCGGGCCTCCTCGTTTCGGGTCGGTCAGGGGTGGACGGTGGCCCCGCCGTCGGGCGGGGCCACCGCGGCGTCATTCGGTGACGACGAGCATCGTCGGGTCGAACAGCTGGTACGTCGGCGAGTAGCTGATGCCGCCCACCCCGTCGCGGAGCATGATCGTGGTGGCCGGGTTGGAGATGTTGAGGCTGACGTCGTCGGCGAGGATCTGCTCCTGCGCCTGCGTGAAGAGGTCGCAGGCGGCGTCGGGGTCGACGGTGGCGATGCCCTCCTCCAGCAGCGCGTCCACCTCGGGGTTCGAGTAGAGCGCGTAGTTCGTCTGCCCGATGAACTGCGAGTCGTAGACCCGGAAGAGCATCGGTCCGATCTCGGGGTAGTAGGGGAAGTCCCAGAGCAGGCCGAGGTCCGGGGTCGTCTCGGGAGACTCGATCATCGCGACGTACTCGGGGTAGGTCACCGTCTGCAGCTCCAGCGTCAGCCCGATGTCCTTGAGGTTCGACTGCAGGAGCGTGGCGGCCTTCTGGTGCTCGGGGATCTGCGCCTGGTAGGCCATCGTGACGGTCGCGCCGACCGCGCCCGCCTCCTCGAGCAGGGCCCTGGCCTCGTCGACATCCTGTTCCGTGGGGCCGGTGTCGACACGGCAGGCCACGATCGGAGAGACCAGGCCCGAGGCGACCGACCCGCGACCACTCAGGATCGAGGCGATGTGCCCCTCGTAGTCGTAGGCGAGCTTGATCGCCTCACGCACCCGCGGGTCGGCGGTGATGCCCTCCTGCGTGTTCATCATGACGAACAGCTGCAGCGGGCTCGGCAGCTCCAGCGCCTCCAGCCCGTCGGCCGAGGCGAGCGCGTCGAGGTCGGTGCCGACGATGCCGGTGGCGACATCCACCCCACCGGACTTCAGCTCGTCGCGCAGGGTCGAGCTCTCGGTGATGTAGCGGTAGACGAGGCTCGCGGGCCGCGCCTCGTCGAAGCGCCACGAGTCCTCGTAGCGCTCCAGCGTCGCCTGCTGGTTCGCGGTGTAGTCGGTGATGACATACGGCCCGGAGCCGGCGTCGTTCGTCGCGAGCCAGGCCTGGGCGTGGTCGTCCCCCTCGTGCTCCGACACGAGTGCCGAGTCCAGGATGTAGACCTTGCTCAGCGCGCCCACGAACGTCGTGTTGGTGCCCGACAGCGCGATCTCGACGGTCGTGTCGTCGACGGCCGTGCTCGAGGAGTACGACGAGAGGAACGAGGCGACGCCCACGCCGAGAGCCTGGATGCGGTCGAGCGTGTACACGACGTCGGCGGCGGTGACCGCGTTGCCGCTGTGGAAGGTCGCGTCGTCGCGGAGGGTGATGGTGACGGCGGTGGCGTCGTCGTTGTAGACCCACTCGGTCGCGAGCATCGGCACGATCGCGCCGTCCTCGTCGTAGTCGATGAGCTTGTCATAGGCGCCGCCGACGGTGAAGTCGGTCTGCACGTCCGAGGCGAGGACCGGGTCCAGCGTCTGGGGCGTCGCTCCGGTGCCGATGATGACCGTGTCGTCGCGGGCGGCCGTGGTCGGCGCGGTGCTCGAGCCGCCGGCGCAGGCGGTGGTGAGCGCGCCGACGGCGAGCGTGGCGATGAGGGCGGTGGCGAGGCGGGTCCTGGTGGTTCTCATGTTCACTCCGGGTTCGGGGTCGGGTGCTGCAGGAACGGGTGGATCACGGCCGGGCGGCCAACGCGCCGAGAGTGCGGGGCGCGAGTCTGTGGGAGGCGGAGGTCTGGGCGGCGACCACGCGGCCGCCGTGCAGCACGAGACGGTCGCTCGGGTTCGCGGCGACGGCGGCTGCCGGCGAAGGGCTGTCGAGCACGAGAAGGTCGGCGGGGGCGCCCGGCATCACGCCATACGGACCGACGCCGAGCGCCTGGGCGGCGGCGCCGGTGACCATGTCGAGCGCGACGGCCAGCTCGTCGTCGGTGCGGAAGTTCGACTGGTAGGCGACCTGGCGGGCCACCGAGAGCATGTCGCCGTCGCCGAACGGCCACCACGCGTCACGGATGTTGTCGGAGCCCGAGAAGACGACGGCGCCCTCCTCGCGCAGGGCCAGCACGGGAGGCATGGGGCCCGCCGGGCCGTTGGTCATGATGGCGACGCCTGCGTCGGCGAACTCCGCTCCGACGCGCCGGGCCGCCTCGGTCGAGATCGAGCCCAGCCCGTAGGCGTGGCTCACGGTGACGCGCCCGTGCAGCCCGATCTCGCGTGTCTTCGCGGCGATGAGCGCGTACTGGCGGACGGCGCTCTCGCCCAGATCGTGCAGATGGATGTCGACACCGACGCCGTGGTCGGCCGCCAGCGCGAACACGATCCCGAGGTGGCGTTCCGCGTCGTCGTCGAAGCCGGCCGGGTCGAGCCCGCCGATGACGTCGGCGCCGGCCGCGAGGGCCTCGGCGAGGAGCCGCCCGACGCCGGGCGAGGCGAGGATGCCGCTCTGCGGGAAGGCGACGATCTGCACGCCCAGGACGTCGCGCAGCTCGTCGCGCAGCTCGAGGAGCGCGTCGAGCGACGACAGGCCGATCGCGGTGTCGATGTCGACGTGCGTGCGGACGGTGCCCGTGCCGAATCCGATCATCGCGGCGGCGAGCGCGGACCCCCGCTCGGTGACCGAGGCGCTGAGCTCGTCGCGGATGGCGCGTTCGGCGGCGACCCGCTCACGGACGGTGGAGCCGGGGCGGTGCGGCTGCCAGGGCGAGCCGGCGAACGTCTTGTCGAGGTGCGCGTGGCCGTTCACCAGCGCCGGCAGCACGAGGCGTCCCTCGAGATCGATGGCCGGGAGCTCGCTCGCGCTGCCTTCCTGCAGCGCGGCGGCGAATCGCCGCGACGACACCCCGGGTGCTTCGATCGTCACCGCGGATGCCGGCGACACCGAGGCGATGCACCCGTCGGTGATCGTCAGGTCGGCGCGTGAGCCGTCCGGCAGCGAGCCGTCGAGGAGGAGGAGCGAGCGTGGCACCGAGGACCCTTCGGGAGGAGGAGGAACTTGGTATACAAGATTCCATTCCCGTGTTTCGCTCGATCAGGCGCTACGTAAACTGCATGTTTCGATCCGCTTGGTAGGCCAAGTGAGGTCGTCAGTGCTCGAGGCGCTGCCGCATGAGCCGCAGCGAGTCGACCCTGCTGTGCTCGACGTGCGCGTACGCCAGCGCTCCCGCCCATTCGACGTTGCCGTCGGCGATCGCGTGGCACATCTCGCGATGCTCCGCGCAGAGCACGCGCTGGTCCCGCTCGGCCTCCAGCCGGAAGAGCCTGCGGACCCGGCCGTTGATCGACCCCATCAGCCCGATGAGCAGCGAGTTCCCCGACAGGTCGAGGATCTCCTCGTGGAGCGAGGAGTTGGCGGCGGCGATGTCCCGGTCGCCACCGGCATCCAGTGCTGCCTCCGCTCTCGCCAGTCGCGCGAAGAGCTCGTCCGACGAGGCGCCGGCCGCGCACGCCTGTGCCGCGAGCTTGGCGGCGAGCACCTCGAGGCTCGAGCGCACCACGAACAGCTCCTCGACGTCGTTGAGCGTCATCTCTGTCACCACGGCGCCCCGGCGCGGCAGGGTCTTGATGAACCCCTCGGCCTCGAGCCTCGGCATCGCCTCGCGGATGGGGATGCGGGAGACGTTGAACTCCGCCGCGAGCTCCCGCTCTCGGATGCGCTCGCCCGCGGCGAGCGTGCCCTCGATGATCCGCTCGCGCAGCTCCTCATAGATCTTGACGGACAGCGACTGGTCGGCAAGGCCGAGCGGAACGTCGTTCGCCATGCAGAACACCTTTCGACGGAGTGCGGTGGGACGGTGGAGTGTGCCTACTGTATGCCAGCCCGCGGCCTCGCCCGCGGTTCCCATGGGCGGCCGCGCAGCGCGGCGGGCTCGTGAGCGCGCACCTCGGCGATCGGTGACGGACGCCACCGCTCGCGCGCGGGCGCGCACGTTCTGAGGAACGGATGCCGCATGCCTGGCGCATGTCGGCGGCCCGTGGTTTGCTGACGCCATGCGCACCGCGACCTCCGCCGACGGCACCCCCATCGCGTATGAAGCGACCGGCGACGGGCCCACCGTGGTCATCGTCAACGGCGCGATGTCGACGGCCGCCGACGCCGCGGGGCTCGCGCAGGCGCTGTCGGATGCCGGCTTCCGGGCGGTCACGTGGGACCGCCGCGCCCGCGGCTCCAGCGGTGACGCACGGCACTCGACGCCCGACCGCGAGGTCGAGGATCTCGCGGCGGTGATCGACGCGGTCGGCGGCGACGCGGCCGTGCTCGGGCACTCGTCCGGCGCGGTACTGGCGCTGGTCGCGGCATCCCGCGGCGTGCCGGTCCGCGCACTGTTCCTGTCGGAGCCGCCGCTGCGGTTCGGCGTCGACGAGCCGGCCGACGACCTCGCCGACCGCCTGCAGCGGGACGTCGATGAGGGCCGGTTCGACGACGCGATCGTCACCTTCCAGCTCGAAAGCGTCGGGCTCCCGCGCGACATGGTCGAGGGCATCCGCGCGAGCGACCAGTTCGCCTCGCTGCTCCCGCTCGCCCAGTCCACGGTCTACGACACCAACCTCGTCCGCCAGGCGTCCCTCCCCACCGACGAGATGCTCGGCGTCGCGGCGCCGGTGACGGTGCTGCGCGGTGAGCAGACCTTCCCGATCCTGGTCACCGCGGCCGACCGCCTCGCCGACGCCATGGACGGCGCGGAGCTCGTGGTCGTTCCCGAGTCGGTGATGCATCGTCCCGACCCCGTGGCGACGGCCCGCGTGATCCAGGAGCGCCTCGGGTAGACGCCGTCAGTCGTTCAGCCGGTCGAGCAGGTCGACGGCGGCGCGCGCGTACTCCCCGATCCAGCGGTCATGGATGCGCTTGATCGGCACCGGCGCCAGGGCCAGGTGACGCTCCCGGCCGATCCTGCGGCCCGTGACGAGCTCGGCCCGCTCGAGCACGCGGAGGTGCTGCAGCACGGTCGTGCGATCGACCTCGGGAAAGCGCGCGCAGAGGGCCCCCGTCGTGAGCGGCTCGCCCTTCAAGGCATCGAGCATGCGCCGGCGCAGCGGGGCGGCGAGCGCCTTGAACACCAGGTCGTCATCGGACCCCTTGTGCTCGGCATCCGTCATGTTATAAAACTACAACATGTCTGAAGAACTCACCGCCCTCTCGTTCACCGTGTCGGGGCGCGTCTCGCGGCCGGCGGCCGAGGTCTACGAGGCCGTCGCCGACCCCGAGCAGCTGTCGCGCTACTTCACCACCGGCGGCGCGCGCGGCCGGCTCGAGCAGGGCGCCGATGTCACCTGGGACTTCGCGGACTTCCCCGGCCGGTTCCCGGTGACCGTCGTAGAGTCCGACCCGCCGCGGAAGCTCGTCATCCGCTGGGAGGCCCGCGCGGGCGTCGAGTCGGAGACCACGACCACGTTCGAGTTCGAGCCGATCGACGACGGCGCACGCACCCTCGTGACCATCACCGAGTCGGCCTGGGAGGCCAGCCCCGACGGCGCGAAGAGCGCGTTCGGCAACTGCGAGGGCTGGACCGGCATGCTCGCCGCGCTGAAGATCTGGGTCGAGCACGGGATCAACCTGCGCGACGGCTTCTACGCCTGACGAGCGCCGGTCCCGCCTCGACCGTCAGGCGATGCGCGTGCCCGACGGCAGGCGCCCGGCCGGGGTGCGGGTGCGCGCCCAGGCCCACCACATCAGTCCGGCCGCGAGCAGCAGCTGCAGCGCCATGCCGACGAACCAGATCGGCGCCGACTGGTCGATGACCTCCTCGGGCGTCGGCCTGTCGTTCTGCAGATCGGGGGCGCAGTCGTCCCAGCGCTGTTCGAGGTCGGGGGGCTGCTGGGCCGCCCGCACACCGAACTTGATCTGGCCGAAGAGGTCGTTGGGATTGCCGTACTCGTCGAACTGCGTCGGCGTGGCGTCGGCGAGGATCACGAAGGGGTTCGCGGCGAGCAGCCACCACACGCGGTCGAACCGCGGCACCTCGTACGTCGACGTCTGCCACTCGCCGCAGCGCACCTCGGCATCCTCGTCGCAGGGATACTCGTCGCTCGACTCCTCCCCCGGCATGCACGGGAACGTGTCGCCGGAGTACTCGCCGTACTCGAACGACCGGTAGCTGCTGGTCGCCTCCGACCGGATCGAGTAGCCCACCAGCGCGAACGCGATGAGCGTGCCGATGACGAGCGCCGCGACCACGAGGTAGGTGCTCGCCACCGAGAACAACGGGCGCGAAAGGATGCCGCTGAGCGCGACTCCGATCGCCGCGATTATGCCCACCTCGAACATGAGCACGAGCAGCGACACCGCGATGGTCGCGGGCTCTCCCCCGCCGGCCAGCGTGGCCACCGCGAGGAACGGGACCGACACCGCCACGAAGGCGAGTCCCGTGATCCACGCCGCGAGGAACTTCCCGATGAGGATCTCGGCCGTCGTCGCCAGGGTGATCTGCACGGGCGCGAGGGTGGCGGCATCCCGGTCTCCGTTGATCGCGTTGCCGCTCAGCGTCGGCGAGACGAGCACCACGAGCAGCAGCGTGATGTAGACGATCGTCGAGTAGATCGCGCCGCCGGGCTGGTACGCGGCACCCCACGCCAGGAACGAGAGCGCCGTGACGATGACCAGGAGCAGCGCGAAGACGCCGAGGAGCACGTACCAGGCCACGCTCCGCGTGCGCTGCGTCAGCTCGAGGCCGACGATGGTGCCGAGCCGCTGACCGTTCACGAGGTCGCCTCGCTCTCGCCCGCGTCGCCGGCGGGTGCTGCCGACGCCGGACGCGGGCGAGAGCGAGGCGACCTCGTGAA